>NZ_JBFULV010000007.1:0-113582 GCF_054049715.1 Rhizobacter sp. P5_C2
GCGCCGCACCGGCCGGCGCCTGCGCCGCGGCCGCATCGGCGCGCGGCAGGCGGACCTCGAACTGCGACCCCGTGCCCGGTTGACTGCTGGCCATGACGGTTCCTTCCATGCGCTCGACGAGCGCCTTGACGACGGCCAGCCCGATGCCGGTGCCGTCGATGCCTTCGTTCTCGAGACCCAGCCGGTTGAACGGCTCGAACAAATGGGGCAATTGGTCGGCCCGCAGGCCGCGGCCGGTGTCTTCGACGCGCAGCGTCACGTGCGTGGCGTCGACCGTGCAGCTCAACGTGACGCGGCCATGGCGCCGGTTGTACTTGATGCCGTTGGTCAGCAGGTTGATCAGCACCTGGCGCAGCCGGATGCGGTCGGCGCACACCGTCGCCTGCAGCCGGTCGGCATGCAGCGTCACGCCGTGCTCGCGCGCCAGCGCCTCGACCAGCGGCAGCGTCTCGTAGACCACCTCGTGCAGCGCGAGCGGCTGCAGGTCGAGCCGCAGGTTGCCGCTCTCCAGGCTCGACAGGTCGAGCACGTCGTTGATCAGCGACAGCAGGTGCCGGCCGGCGGCGGCGATGTGCTCGACCTTGTGGTTGTGATCGGCGGTCAGCGCGCGCGCATCGAACTGCAGCAGCTGCGCGAAGCCGAGCACCGCGTTYAGCGGCGTGCGCAGCTCGTGGCTCATGCGCGCGAGAAACTCCGACTTGGCCGAACTCTCGCGCTGCGCGACCGCGCGCTCCTGGCGCGCGCTCTCGGCGCTGCGCGCGTCGGTGATGTCCCAGTTGACGCCCATGTGGCGGTGCACCTGGCCGCCGGCATCGAGCACCGCGGTCGAGCGCGATGCGAGCCAGTGCACCGAACCATCCGGCCACACGACGCGGAACTCGTAGGCCGCGCTGCTGCGGTTGCGCACCGATTCGGCCAGTGCCGCGGCCACCCGCTCGCGGTCTTCGGGCAGCACCAGCGCCGCGCGCGCGGCCTCGTCGGGCACCTGCGCGGAAGGCTCCAGCCCGCGCAGCCGGAACATCGCGTCGTCCCAGACCGAGGTGTCGGTGGCCGGCAGCCATTCCCAGGTGCCGATGCCGACGCTGCGCACCGCCAGCCCGATGCGTTCGTTCGCGCTGCGCAGCGCCGCCTCGGTCTTCACGCGCTCGGTCACGTCGATCGTGATGCCGAACAGCATCGGCCGGCCGTCGCGCGATTCGCGCCGCACCCGGTTCACCAGCCAGCGCAGCTCGCCGTCCGGGCGGCGGATGCGGTACTCGTGCTCCACCGACACCTCGGGCGTCGCGCGGATCTCGTCGCGCACGCGCTCCATGAAGGCCCGGTCGTCGGGGTGCACCACCTCGTTCATCCACTCGGCACCGGTGGGCACGCCGCGCTCCTTCGGCCGGCCGATGATGCGGAACATCTCGTCGTTCCATTCGGCGCGGCGCGTCTCCGGGTCGCGGCTCCAGATGCCCAGGCCGGCCGCGGTGGCGGCGATCTCCAGCCGCTTGGCCATCTCGGTCGCGCGCCGGGTGTGCTCGACCTGCTCGGTCACGTCGAGCGCGACACCGACGAACTCGATCGGCGTGCCGTCGGCATCGCGGCGCACGACGCGGCGCGTCAGCACGTAGCGGAAGCTGCCGTCCGGGCGGCGGTAGCGGGCCTCCATGTCGACCGGCCGGTCCGAGCGCAGCGCGGCCTGCGAGGTGGCCAGCACCTGCGGCAGGTCGTCCGGGTGGATCAGCGCGCGCACCTCGTCGAGCGACATGCCTTCGGGCCGCGGCGTGATGTCGAGCACCTGGTACGCGCGCTCGTTGTAGTACATGCGGTTGCGCTTCAGGTCGTGGCGCCAGATCGCGATGTTGCCCAGGTCGACCGCGATCTTCAGCTGCGCGCTGGTGTCGTTGAACGATTCGGCGAGCTCGTAGGCCTCGGTGTCGTCGACCAGGATGCCGATCGCCCGCGTCGGCGTGCCGCCGGCGTCGGGCTTCACCTCCCACTGCGAATGCACGCGCCGCATCCGGCCGTCGGGCCACACGATGCGGTAGCGCCGGCTGTACTGGCCGGGCTGGTTCATCGACTCGAACATCTTCGGGTCGACCCGGTCGTCCGGGTGGATGCGCTGCGACGTGAGCGCGAAATTCGGCGTGCCGTCGGCAGGGTCCAGGCCGAAGAAGCGGAACATGTGGCGGTCCCAGCGGCCCTCGCCGGACGGGATGTCGCGCTCCCAGACGCCGAGGCGGCCGAACTCCTGCGCCATGTCGAGCAGCTCGGCCAGCCGGCGGGCCTCGTCGCCGAGCGTGCGCAACTCGGTGATGTCCCGCACCACCAGCAACTGCGGTCCCGGCGACTGCAGGCTCAGCCAGCGCGGCGTGCCCGAAGGCGGGGTCCAGCGATGGGCCTCGGCCGCCAGCACGGCCTGCGGCGGCAGGCCGAGCAGCTCGCGCACATCGCGGCCCGCCAGCGCACCGGCCGGCAGGCCGCAGGCGGCCTCGAGTCGACCGTTGCTCCACGCGATGCGGCCGGCCTCGTCGAGCTGCAGCAGCGCATCCGGGCTCGCCGCCAGCAGGGCATGCGCGGCCGCCGCCGGGAGGTCGCCGGGAGCGGGCATGCCGGGGGGCGCATCGAGGGGCACGTCAGGGACAGCCATGGAAGGCAAGTGTTGGGCCGAATGCCGCAGGCGTCCAGCGCACTTGCCCGCAGGGACGCCTGTCTGCCGGGCTCAGGCCGCGACCTGCAGCACCAGCTTGCCGAAGTTCTCGCCGCTGAACAGCTTCAGCAGCGCCTGCGGGAAGTTGTCGAGCCCGGTGACCACGTCTTCGCGGCTCTTGATGCGCCCGGCCTGCAGCAGCTCGCCCAGCTCGGCGACCGCGACCGGGTAGCGGTCGGCGTAGTCGAACACCACCATGCCCTCCATGCGGGCGCGGTTGACCAGCAGCGACAGGTAGTTGGCGGGGCCCTTCACCGGCGTCGTGTTGTTGTACTGGCTGATCGCGCCGCAGATCACGATGCGGGCGTGGCGGTTGATGCGCGTCAGCACGGCGTCGAGGATCTCGCCGCCGACGTTGTCGAAATAGATGTCGACGCCGTTCGGGCAGTGCTGCTTCAGGCCGTCTTTCACCGGGCCGGCCTTGTAGTCGATGCAGGCGTCGAAGCCCAGCTCCTTGACGACCCACTCGCACTTGGCGGGCCCGCCGGCGATGCCGACCGCGCGCAGGCCCTTCGCCTTGGCGAGCTGGCCGACCGTCTGCCCGACGGCGCCGGCCGCCCCCGAGACGACGATGGTCTCGCCGGCCTTCGGCTGGCCGACGTCCATCAGCCCGAAGTACGCCGTCATGCCGGGCATGCCGAGCACGTTGAGCCACTGCATCGGCGTGCCCAGGCGCGGGTCGATCTTGAACAGACCGTGGCGGCGGATGCCGGCCTCGGCGATCACGCAGTACTGCTGCACGCCGAGCGTGGCGCTGACGATGTCGCCGACCGCGAAGGCGGGGTTCTTCGATGCGACGACGGTGCCGATGCCGCCGGCGCGCATCACTTCGCCGATGCCGACCGGCGGGATGTAGCTCTTGCCTTCGTTCATCCAGCCGCGCATCGCCGGGTCGAGCGACAGCGCCTGCGTCTTCACGAGCACCCCACCGGCCTCGGGCTCGGCGACCGGCTCGGTCGTGAACTGCCAGTTGTCGGCGGTGGGCAGGCCCACGGGGCGGGCGGCGAGGCGGATCTGCTGGTTCACGAGGCTGCTCGTCATGGCGTTGTCTCCTGGATGTGTTGTGTTCTCTGGATGCGCCGGTCGATGGTAGCGCCGATGTCGACCTTGTCCGACAGCCGATCAGGCGGCGCGCCGACAGGGTGGGGCGGGGGGCGAACCTACAGTGGCCTGCATCAACCGGGTCGACCGATCCGACAAACAAGACCTGCCTGGAGACCGCGATGCGCCTGAGCCTCACCTCGATCCTGACCGTGGCCAGCCTGGCCGTGGCGAGCGTCGCGCTGGCGCTGGCCGCGGGGCAGGACGCGCCGCCGGTGCGCAGCGTCGCGTCGCTCGACGCGCAGCGCTACTCAGGCACGTGGTACGAGCTCGCGCGCTTGCCGAACAGCTTCCAGGCGAAGTGCGAAGGCAACGTCACCGCCACCTACCAGCCCACCGGCAGCGGCGCCATCAAGGTGATCAACCGCTGCCGCGCGGCCGATTCGACCTTTGCCGTCTCGGTGGGGCGCGCGACGCCGGTGAAGGGCGACGACAGCGGCGCGAAGCTGAAGGTCAGCTTCCTGCCGACYTGGCTGCGCTGGATGCCGGTGGGGCGCGGTGACTACTGGGTCGTGATGCTCGATGCCGACTACCGCTATGCGGTGGTCAGCGAGCCGTCGCGCGAATACCTGTGGATTCTTTCGCGCACGCCGCAGATGGACGGTGCGCTCTACGACGGCATCGTCGCGCGGCTGCGCGCCGACGGCTACCCGGTGAATCGCCTCGTGCAGACACCGCAGGCGGCCACGGCGCCGCAGGCGGCGCGCCATGTTCCGTTGATCTGAAGGAGACTGAGATGAGCAAGCTCTTGTGGACCTTGTGCGTGACCGCACCGATCGTCGCGCTGGCAGCGGGGTGCGATTCGAGCGACCACCGCACCGTTGGGCAGAAGCTGGATTCGGCGGTGTCGACCGCCGAGCAGACCGCCGACCAGGTGAAGCAGAACGCGAAGCAGTCGATCGCCGACGTGAAGACCGCCGCGCGGGACGCATCCCAGGCGAGCCAGGACGGCACCTCGCAGATCGGTCAGTCGATCGCCGATGGGGCGATCACGGCATCGATCAAGGCCGATATCGCGAAGGACCCGGACCTCAGCGCGCTGCGCGTGAACGTCGACACGCACGATGGCAAGGTCGCGCTGTACGGCTCGGCACCGAGCGAGGACGCCCGCCAGCGGGCCGAGCGCATCGCGATGGCGGTGAAGGGCGTGAGCGGCGTCGACAACAAGCTGGCACTCGAGACGGCGCAGGTCAAGCAGTAGGGGACGTCCTCCCCCAAAAAGGGTTGACCCAAAAGAAAACGCGGCCCGGGGGCCGCGTTCGTCTTGGCAGCAGGGCGTGCGCCCTGCGCTGCATCACAGCACGCGAATGTTCGCGGCTTGCAGGCCCTTCTGGCCTTGCTTCACTTCGAATTCCACGCGCTGGTTTTCCAGCAGCGTCTTGAAGCCGTTGCCCTGGATGTCACGGAAGTGGGCGAACAGGTCAGCGCCGCCCGCGTCTTGAGCGATGAAGCCGTAGCCCTTGCTCTCGTTGAACCACTTCACGGTACCGGTTTGCGTCGTCATGGACGTTTTCCTATTTCTATCAGTAGTAATGCGGCAGCACATGCCGACGCATGCAGAGACACTCAAGAGTTATTCGGGGATTTCAACAGAACCGGGCTGGAACCAGCACGGCGTCGCAAAAGATCACTCACAACCACAGCCTTGCGTATACCTGTGCGGCGAATATACACCACGGGTCGGGACATTCCGCACACTGCTCCGAGAATCGTGGCCGGTGACGGTGTTTCCACACGACATGCCGACGCCCGGCCGGCCGCGCCGCACAATGCCGGCCCAACGCCGACCCTCGGCTTGCAAGGAGTTGCCCATGAAGACGAAAGCCGCCGTGGCCTGGAAGGCCGGTCAACCGCTGAGCATCGAGACGGTCGACCTGGCACCGCCGCGCGCCGGCGAGGTGCTGGTGCAGGTGAAGGCGACCGGCATCTGCCACACCGACGAGTTCACCTTGTCGGGTGCCGATCCCGAGGGCCTGTTCCCGGCGATTCTCGGCCATGAGGGCGCGGGCGTGGTGCTGGAGGTGGGGCCGGGCGTCACGAGCCTGAAGCGCGACGACCACGTGATCCCGCTGTACACGCCGGAGTGCCGGCAGTGCAAGTTCTGCCTGTCGCGCAAGACCAACCTGTGCCAGCTGATCCGCGGCACGCAGGGCAAGGGCCTGATGCCCGACGCGACGAGCCGCTTCTCGATCGACGGCCAGCCGATCCTGCACTACATGGGCACATCGACCTTCAGCAACCACATCGTGGTGCCCGAGATCGCGCTGGCGAAGATCCGCTCCGACGCGCCGTTCGACAAGGTCTGCTACATCGGCTGCGGCGTGACGACGGGCGTCGGCGCGGTGATCTTCACCGCGAAGGTGGAGGCGGGCGCGAACGTGGTGGTGTTCGGCCTGGGCGGCATCGGCCTGAACGTGATCCAGGGCGCGAAGATGGTGGGTGCCGACAAGATCATCGGCGTCGACCTGAACCCGGCGCGCGAGGCGATGGCGCGCAGCTTCGGCATGACGCACTTCGTCAACCCGCGCGAGGTCGACAACGTGGTCGACGCGATCGTGCAGCTGACCGATGGCGGCGCCGACTACAGCTTCGAGTGCATCGGCAACACGACGACGATGCGGCAGGCGCTGGAGTGCTGCCACAAGGGCTGGGGGCAGAGCATCATCATCGGCGTGGCGGCCGCCGGCCAGGAGATCTCGACGCGCCCGTTCCAGCTGGTGACGGGCCGCGAGTGGAAGGGCTCGGCCTTCGGCGGCGCGCGCGGCCGCACCGACGTGCCGAAGATCGTCGACTGGTACATGGACGGCAAGCTGCGCATCGACGAGCTGATCACGCACAAGCTGGCACTGAAGGACATCAACCACGGCTTCGAGCTGATGAAGCGTGGCGAATCGATCCGTTCGGTGGTGGTGTATGACTAAGAGCGTGACTGACGGCCCGGCGATGAAGACCTTGTCGGAGCACGCCTGCTTCGGCGGCGTGCAAGGGTTTCACGAGCATGCGTCCGCCGCGATCGGCCTGCCGATGCGCTTCGGCGTCTTCAGGCCGCCGCAGGCTGCGTCGCAGCGCGTGCCGGTGCTGGTCTACCTCGCCGGCCTCGAATGCAACGAGCAGACCTTCGCGATGAAGGCCGGCGCCCAGCAGCACGCGGCGAAGCACGGGCTGATGCTGGTGACGCCGGACACCAGCCCGCGCGGCACCGGCATCGCCGAGGCCGATGCGTCGTGGGATTTCGGCACGGCCGCGAGCTTCTACCTCGATGCCACTGAAGCGCCGTGGGGTACGCACTGGCGGATGGCGACCTGGCTGACGCAGGAGCTGCCGGCGTTGCTCGAGGCTCAGTTCGCGGCCGACACTAGTCGCCTCGGCCTGTTCGGCCATTCGATGGGCGGGCATGGTGCGCTGACACTGGGGCTGAAGCACCCATCGCTGTTTCGCAGCGTGTCGGCCTTCGCACCGATTGCCGCGCCGATGCAGAGCCCGTGGGGCGAGAAGGCGTTTCGTGGCTACCTCGGCGAGGGGCGCGAGGCGTGGCAATCGCACGATGCAACCGAGTTGGTCAAGGCCGGCGCGCGCACGTCGCATCTCTTGATCGACCAGGGCCTGGCCGACAAATTCCTCGCGACGCAGCTGCATCCGGATCTGTTCGAAGCCGCTTGCAACGCTGCCGGTCAGCCGTTGACGCTGCGACGCCATGCGGGCTTCGACCACGGCTACTACTTCATCTCGACCTTCGTGGCGGATCACATTGCGCATCACGCCGAAGGACTCTCATGAAACTCTCAGTCCTGGACCAATCCGTTGCATTGAGTGGCCAAGGCGAAGACGCCGCCATCCGCGACACCCTCGAACTCGCACAGCACTGCGAAGCCCTCGGCTACGAACGCTTCTGGGTCAGCGAGCACCACAGCCTGCCGACCATCGTCGGCAGTGCGCCCGAGATCCTGATGGCCGCGATCGCCGCCCGCACGACGCGCATCCGCATCGGCAGTGCCGGCGTGATGCTGCCGCACTACGCGGCGTTGAAGGTGTCGGAGCAGTTCCGGGTGCTCGAAGCCTTGGCTCCGGGCCGCATCGACCTCGGGGTGGGGCGTGCACCGGGTGGCGACATGCGCACCGCCCAGGCGCTGAATCCGCATGCGCATGGGAGCGCCGAGCATTTTCCTGAGCAGGTGCGCGATCTGCAGGCCTGGACCAACGGGCTGCGCCATCGCGGCATCGTGGCGCATCCGCGTGGCGAGCATGCGCCCGAGGTGTGGATCCTCGGCAGCTCGGACTATGGCGCGCAGATGGCGGCACAGTTCGGCTTGCCCTATGCGTTTGCGTACTTCTTCACCGACGGGCAAGGGGCGGAGCAGGCGCTCGATCTGTACCACCGGCTCTACCAGCCGAGCGAGCGTCATCCGAAGCCGCATGCGACCGTGTGTGTGTGGGCCTTGGCCGCGGACACTGAAGAGGCCGCGCTGCACCTGGCCTTGAGCCGCGAGCGTTGGCGGGTCGATCGCAACCGCGGCTTGCTCGGGCCGCTGCAATCGCCGGATCAGATCGCCGAGCGGGGTTTCACGCCCGACGAACTGGCGGCGATCGAGCCGATGCGGCGCAAGGCGTTCGTCGGTACGGCGTCTCAGGTGACCGACAAGCTGCGTGCGCTGGCGAGCGACTTCGGGCTCGAAGAACTCGTGATCAACACCTGGGCGCACGATCCCGCGGTGCGGCGCCATTCGTATGGGCTGCTCGCGCGACAATTCGCCGCATGAACCTGATCGATTTCGAACTGCGCGGTGATTTCATCCCGCTCGATGCGCTGCTGAAAGCCACCGGCGTCTGCCACAGCGGCGGTGCCGCCAAGATGCTCGTCGCCGAAGGCAACGTGGAGGTCGACGGGCAGGCCGAGCTGCGCAAGACCTGCAAGATCAGGGCGGGGCAGGTGGTCGGGCTGACCGGCACGCGCATCCGTGTGCTGGCACCGAATCCGCCCGCCCCGGGCGTGCCTGGTCAGAAGCGATAGTTCACGCCCACCGAGAACATGTCGGTGTTGTCCTTGATGTCCAGCGCCTTCACGCGGTACCGCTCCCACTCACCACGGATCGCGGTGTTCTTCGACAGGTCGTACTGCACGCCCGCACCGTACTTGATGTCGGTGCCGCGCTCGCTGTCGTTCACGCCGTTGACGGTGCGTTCGGCCTTGCCGTTGTAGACGCCCACGCGGCCCAGCAGCGAGAAGTCCTGCGCCACCGGGAAGGTGCCGACGGCGTCCAGGAAGATGCCGTTGTTCAGCTTCAGCTCGCTGGCGCTGCTGCTGTACTTGCCCAAGCCGATCCAGCCGCCTTCGAGGCTGAAGTTCGGCGTGAACTGGTAGCCGCCGTACAGCTTGCCGCCGGTGTCGGTGGTGTCGGTGTCGAACCCGCCGACGTTGTCGCCGTGGAACTTGGTCGTGCCCACGCTGCCGCCGATGTACGGGCCGGGCTGGACCGATTGGGCTTGCGCCGCGAGCGCCATCAGCGAGACGGCCGAGGCGATGACGAGTTTGCTGCTCAGTTTGGTGATGCTGGTCATGTGTTCACTCCTGCTTTCTCTTCAGTAAGGGACTGCCGGATCGCTTGTCCGACATGCAAGCAGGATCGGCCGCGCATGTGAACGCGGCACCCTCTCAATGTGAAGTTTTTCGAGGGGCTGCAACATGGTGTTGCAGTGCAGCGGAAAGGCGGAACTTCGCTGTCGGAACCGGCTCGAAGGCCCAGCTCAGCGCGGCTTGCTCGCGCGCGCCGCGCGGTCTCTTTCACGCAACATGAAGAGGTACAGGCTCTCGACCTTTTCACGCGCCCAGGGCGTCTTGCGCAGCACCTTCAGGCTCGACGCGACGCTCGGCTCGATGCTGAAACAGCGCAGCTGGACGCGCTCGGCCAGGCCATCCCAGCCATAGTGCGAGACCAGCTCGGTCAGCAAGGCCTCGAGCGTGAGGCCATGCAGCGGGTTGCGGGGTTGGGCGGGTGTCTCGCTCATCCGACCAGCCTCGTGAGATCGGCCTGCAGCCTGTGCACCGCCGACACCGCATCGGCGTGATCGCGCAGGAACGCGAAATCGGCGAAGTCGAAGCCCGGCGCGACCGTCGCGCCCACGTACGCGAACTCGCCCAGCGGCTCGGCCGCCTGCCACCATTGCGCCGGCACCGTGAAGCGCGGCTGCGTCGTCGCGCTGACTGGCGCGAGCGTCACCGACTCGATGCGGGCCAGCGACGGCGGCATCAGCCACAGCCGCAGCGGACCGCCTTCGAGCAGATGCCAGACCTCGTCGGATGCGACCCGGTGCCAGGCGCTGAACTGGCCGCGTCCGAGCAGGAAATCGATGCTCGTCAGCGCGCTGCGCGACGGGCGGCCCCCGGCCGGCGTGACCGATGCTTCCGAGCGGAAGAATTCGCGGTAGTGCCCGCCCTCGGGATGCGGCTGCAGTTGCAGCAGCGCGATCAGCTCGGCCGCGCGCGGATGAATGTAGCCACCGCTCATGCGACGTACAGCATCACGGTGACGAAGTGGCAGGCCGTGCCCGCCAGCACGAACAGGTGCCACACGCCATGCGCATGGCGCCAGCGCTCGTCGTTCGCATAGAACACGATACCGCCGGTGTAGAACAGCCCCCCGGCCACCAGCCAGGCGAGCGCCGCCCACGGCAGCTCGCGCACCAGCGGCACTGCGGCGATCAGCGCCAGCCAGCCCATCGCCACGTACAGCGGCACGGAAGGCACGCGCTCGCGGCCGAGGCTCAGCTCCTTCACGATGCCCAGCACCGCGAGCCCCCACACGACGCCGAACAGCGACCAGCCCCACGGCCCGCGCAGCGTGACCAGCGCGAACGGCGTGTAGGTGCCGGCGATCAGCAGGTAGATGGCGCAGTGGTCGAACTTCACCAGCACGCGCTTGGCCGCGCCGCGCACGCTGTGGTACAGCGTCGACGCGCCATACAACACGATCATCGTCGCCGCGAAGATGCTCGCGCCGACGATCTGCCATGCATCGCCGTGCAGCGACGCCTGCACGATCAGCACCGTGCCGCCACCGATCGCCAGCAGCAGGCCGGCCAGGTGCGTGAGGCTGTTGAAACGCTCGCCGTGGTACATGAAAACCGCTTTCTGAAAAGGCTTGAGGAGGCGCAGGCCGCAAGCATAGCGGCAGGTCGTGACGCTTGCGGGCTGGCATCATCACGGCATGACAGAACGCATGCTGCCTCCCTACGTCGTCCCCTCGCAACTCGTGCCCGGCCTGCGCGCCCAGGGCCATGGCGTGATCAGCCCGGCCGGCCTGCGCGAATGGATCGCGGCCGATGCCACCGAGCTGCAGGCGCTCGAGTCGAGCTGGGACGCGCTGCCGCCCGACGCTTACCTGCGCGACGGCGGGCGCTACCGGCGCCGCCGCCATTCCTGCTTCGTGGCCGACGGCGCCACGCTGTCGACCTCGCCGCACCGCGCGCACTGGCAGCCGGTGGCCTACAACGCGCTGCACGGCGGCATCGAGCGCTGGTTCGAGCCGATGGAGGCCGGGCTCGTCGCGCAGCCGGTCTGGGCGCGCCTGCTGCTGCGCATGGCCGAGGCCTGCAGCGCGCTGAAGGGGGCGCGGCCGTGGTTCGTCGAGGCGCACCAGTTCCGCATCGACACCACCGACGGCATCGGCCGGCCGACGCCGGAAGGCGCGCACCGCGACGGCGTCGACTTCGTCGCCGTGCTGCTGGTCGGCCGGCGCGGCCTGAAGGGCGGCGAGACGCGGGTCTTCGAGGCCGAAGGCCCGAACGGCATCCGCTTCACGATGAGCGAGCCCTGGACCACGCTGATGCTCGACGACGAACGCGTGATCCACGAGAGCACGCCGATCCAGCCGCTGTCGGCCGATGCGCAGCACAGCGCACACCGCGACACGCTGGTGCTGACCTTCCGCCAGGGCGGCTTCCAGGGCCCGGCGGGCGGTTGAAGGGTCCGGACTGCGGCCGGTTCGTCACGCCCGGCTGCAGTTCAGCCGCGTGCCGGGCCGGTCTGTCGCAAGCCGCTGGGAACGGGCGGGGTGCCTGCCGATACTGACTCCATCGACGACATACCCACCGACCTGGAGCCCGACATGACCACCACCCGCCTGACCCACCTGACGCTGATCATCGCCACGCTGTCCGCCGCCGTCGTGCTGCTGTGCCAGCCGCGCGCCCAGGCCGAGCAGGTCGCCACCGCGGTGATCACGATGCCGGCCGTCACCGTGGTCGGCAAGAAGATGCAAGTGGTCGTGATGCCGCAGGTGGTCGTGACCGGCAAGCGCGAGATGTCGGACCTGCAACTCGCGCAGCAGGCCCGTGCGGCCCGCGGCACGCGCGGCTGATCTTTGCAGCTGATGAGCTGAAAGACCCCGCGCCGCGGCCGGACTGATAATCCCGGCTCGCCAACGAGGTGCCCTTGTCCATGATCTTCCGCCGCGTGTTCGCCTTCCTGATTCGCCTGGTCGTCTTCCTGATCGGCACCATCTTCGCGATCGGGCTGCTGCTGCTGGGGTTCGTCCTCACGCTGTCGTTCGTCGTCTGGGCGCTGCTGCGCGGCCGGCGCCCGCAGGTCCAACGCTTCAAGGTCGATCCGCGCCAGCCGTTCGGCGGCTTCACGCGGCGCGGCCCGGCGGTCGACCCCGCCAACATCGTCGATGTCGAAGCGCGCGAGGTGCCTGCCGCACCGCCGCGGCTCGACCGGTCCTGAAGAGGCTTCAGGCGTCGCGCACGTCGGCCACGGGCTGGTGGCCGAAATCGGTGCGGTTCAGGTAGGCCAGCACCTTGGCCGCCGCCTCGGCCGGCGCAGACAAGCCGCCGTTGCGCTGCAGGTTCACGAAATGCGCCTGGTCCGGGAAGCCGTCGGCCGGGTTGTCGCGCAGCCGGGCCTGCATCTCGGTGTCGATCACGCCGGGCGCCAGCGAGACGATCTTCGCGCCGTTCGGCTGCAAGGCTTCATCGAGCGCGATCGTGCGGGCTGCATGGTCCAGACCGGCCTTGGCCGCGGCGTAGATGGCCTGCCCGGCCATCGCGCGCCGGCCGAGCCCCGACGAGATCTGCAGCACGCGGCGCCGCGTCGGCCACGCGAGCGTCGCGCGCAGGAACGCGGCCGTCAGCAGCAGCGGCGCCTCGAGCCCGACGCGCAATGCGTTCGAGACATCGGTGCCGTCGACATGGCCGAGCGGGCCGACGCGCGTCAGCACGCCGGCGTTGTTGATCAGCGTCGCGGTGTCGAATGCGGTGTGGTCGAGTTGCGCGAGCCAGGCCGACAGGCGGTGCGCCACCGGCAGCGGGGTCGCGAGGTCCATCGCCCATTGCTCGCAGCGCGCCTGGGCGGTGCCGGCCTTCAGCGCCAGCGCCTCGCTGGTGCGGCGTGAAATGCACAGCAGCTGCGTGCCGGGGGCGAGCAGTTGTTCCGCCATCGCCGCACCCAGGCCGCGCGATGCGCCGGTGACGATGTAAAGCGATCGAATCATCCCAACGCTCCAGTCCAGCAGAGGAGCCGCATTGTCGCGCCTTTGCCACGGGTTTGACGCGCCGGTGCGGTGCATGCCACACTGCGCGCCCGGCGATTCCGCGGATCGCCCCGGCCAGCCCCCACCACCCCGCGACAAGGAGACCCAGCGATGAAGAACACTGACATTGCCCTCCTGCTGTCCGCGGATTGCATTTCCGGTCTGCGCTGATCAAGCCGATCCCTCTCGGGTCCTGATCGTCCCCGCCGGCACCCTGCCGCCGCGGCACAGCTTTCATTCCTTCGTTGCCCTGCACGGCGTTCGCCGCGCAGGGACTCTGGTTCGGCGCCTGCGCCGGCCGCGATGATGAGAGACACGACCCACCATGATCGAGATCGATGTCGAGCGCCTGCGCTCGATGGGGCTCACGCCCGCGATGGCCGCCGAGGCCATCTCCCTTGCTTCTTCCTTTCCTGAAACCCCCGGCGCGCAACTGATGCGCCTGACCGAAGTGCACCGCGAGACCGTCGAGCTGCACGATGGCGACCGGCCGCACGGTGCGCGCGTGCTGCCCCGCCTGGTGCGCACGCTCGACGACGACGACACCGGCCTGGCCGTCGGCGACTGGGTGATCGCCGCGCTCGACGCCCACGGCCAGCGCTGGGTGCACGTGCGCGTGCCGCCGCTCACGCACATCGCGCGGCGCGATGCCGACGGCCGCCGCCACCCGGTCGTCAGCAACGTCGACACCGCCTTCCTCGTGATGGGGCTGGACGACGACTTCAACCCGCGCCGCCTCGAGCGCTACCTGCTCCTGGTGCAGGGCAGCGGCGTGCAGCCGGTGGTGGTGCTGACGAAGGCCGACGCGGTGCCGCCGCAGACCCTCGACAACGCCCGCGCGCAGTTGCGCGGCCGGCTGCCGGCGCAGGTCGAGCTGCTGGCCGTCAACGGCCGCAGCGCCGATGCCGCGCGGGCGCTGCAGCCCTGGCTGTCAGCCGGCCAGACCGTCGTGCTGATGGGCTCGTCGGGCGCCGGCAAGTCGACGCTCACCAACACGCTGGCCGGCAGCGACCTGCAGGACACCGGCGCGGTGCGCGAGCACGACAGCCGTGGCAAGCACACGACCACCTCGCGCTCGCTGCACCGCCTGCCCGGCGGTGCCTGCGTGATCGACACGCCCGGCTTGCGCACGCTGCGGCCCGACACCGACGAGGCGCGGCTCGCGCTCGGCTTCGAGGACATCGCGTCGCTGTCGCTGCAGTGTCGCTTCCGGGATTGCCGGCACGAGGAGGAGCCAGGCTGCGCGGTGCGCGAAGGCGTCGGTGCCGACCGCGTGCGCAACTACCACAAGCTGCTGCGCGAGGTGCGGCGCGACACGCTGACGGTGCTCGAGCGCCATCAGCAGTTGTCCGAGTGGAAGGCGCGCGGCCGTTCGGCACGCGAGCGCATGAAGCTCAAGCGCGGCGAGGATTGAAGGCCTGCGCGGCGCTCTCCGGGGCGTCGCGCTTGGTCGACTTGTGGCGGTACATGCGCGCGTCGGCATGGATCAGCAGCTGGCTGCTGGACGTGATCTCCGAGCCGAACGCGATGCCGAAACTGATGCCGCAGCCCTCGAAGCCGGCGGCGTGCAGCCGCTCCTCGAAGCGGCGCATGTCGCGCCGCGTCTCGTCTTCGTGGCGCATGTCGCCGAGCACCGCGAACTCGTCGCCGCCGAGCCGGAACACCGTCATGTCGCGGTCGCGCAGCGTCTGCAACTGGCGCGAGAACTCGCACAGCAGCGCGTCGCCGTGCGCATGGCCGTGCTCGTCGTTGAGGCGCTTCAGGCCGTCCAGGTCGATCATCACCAGCATCAGCCCGGCCGACGAATCGGCGGCGGTCAGCGACGACAGCGCGCGGTCGAAGGCGTGGCGGTTGCCGATGCCGGTCAGCGCATCGGTGCTGGCCTGGTCGAGCGCGCGGTGCAGCTGGACGAGGTAGCCGTCCTTCTCGATCGACAGCAGCCGGATCTTGTCGGCCAGCGCGAAGGCCAGCAGGATGGCGTCGGCGGTGCTGCCCAGCAGCGCGATCAGCTCCGGGTTGCGCACCATGTCCTGGCTCAGGCCGAGGTTGGCCGGCAGGATCACCAGCGCCGGCAGCAGCAGCGCCAGGAAGGCCGCGAGGAAGTAGCGCGCCGGCAGGTAGCCCGACCACAGCCGCAGCAGCCCGGCGACGAGCGCGAGCGTCAGCGAGATCGAGATCGTGATCGTCGCCAGCGTGTGCGCCCACGACATCGCGATGAAGCAGCTCGGCAGCAGCACCAGCGCGAGCACCAGGTTCGCGTAGCCCAGCCACGCGAGCCGCGGTGCGGCCTCGCGCAGCTGCAGGAACTCGATGTAGAAGAGGGTGTTGAACACCACCATCAGGAAGAACGGCAGGTAGTGCCACTGCAGCCCGTGCCAGCCCAGCCATTGCGCGGGGATGTGGAAGGTCAGCCCCCAGCCCGCCGTGGCGGCCAGCAGGTACAGCGCGTAGTACAGCAGCGCCTTGTCGCGCGTGCCGAGGAACATGAACACGTTGTAGAGCGCGAGCGTCAGCAGCGCGCCGAGCGCGAACAGCGCCAGCACGTTCTCCGAGATCACGGTGCGGCGGTAGTCGGCCTTGGTCTGGATGTCGATGCCGGGCAGCCGCGCGAAATAACGGCTGTCGATGCGCAGCAGCACATGGGCCGAGCTGCCGCGCGGCAGCGTGATGTCGCTGCCGTAGTGCAGCATGTAGGGCGTGTCGGCGTGGTAGCCGGTCACGAAGGTCTGCGGCGGCTGGCCGCCCACATAGACCCAGCCGCCGACGTGCTCCATCAGGCTCGCATGCGGGTCGATCACCCACTGCGTGGCGGGAGAATCGTTGCGCACCGTCGCATGGAACCAGTAGCGCCCGCCGAGCAGCGAGACATGCGCCACCGGCGTCTTGCGGGCCAGCCAGTCGGCCAGCCGGTCGACGTCGGGCGGCTCTTCGTTGGCTTCGGCGAGGTAGAACTGCCCGCTGCGCGTGAGCTCCAGCGGCTCGATCGGCGACAGCGTCGCTTGCGCGAACGCCGGCCCGGCCAGCAAGCACAGCAGGCCGGCGATCCAGGCCACGAGCGTCGGGAATTTCATGAGGTCGTCGACTGTAACAACAGGAATCAGCCGCAGCCTGAAGACTTCTTAAACGTCGCGCTCGCCGACGATCAGCGCCGGATGGCCGCAGATCGCGCGCGCCGTCTGCATGCCAGCCATCGTCGCGGCCTCGACGCAGCCGGCATTCAGCCCGGTGCGGATCCAGTCGCCGGTGACGAACAGGTTGGCGAAGCCGGTGCCATCGGTCGCCAAGCGGTAGCGGCTGCTGCCGACCACCGACAGCACGTAGCGCTCCGACGGGTCGACGTTGGCGCGCCAGTACTGGCTGTCGAAACGCGCCGGCCCGCGGGCGTCGCTCGGGTCGACCAGCAGCGGCCAGCGGAAGCCTTCGGCGGCGCCGACCGCGTTCGGCCACAGCGTGCCGATGCGCCGCTGCAACTGCTCGACGGCGCCGAGCCTCACCTGCTCGGCCATGCGCTTCGGGAACGCATGGTCGCTGTACGGCGGGTAGCTCGAGATCGGCAGCGCGCTGCAGAAGTAAGAGACGTTCTTCGGTGCGATCGCCGGCGGCCAGCGCTCGCGGCACAGCAGCTGGTCCATCGGCGCCCAGGTGTCGAAGGGCTCGCTGAACGCACTGAGCACCGGCTGCTGGCCGTCCGGGCCGGTGAGCGTCCAGCCGAGCGATGCCAGGTCCTGGTTCAGCCACACCTGGTAGGCCTGGGTCGCGACCGCTTTCACGTGCTCGCACGACGCCGCCAGCGCCGGGCTGCGCGCGACGAGCTGCGGGCACAGTTGCGCGACCGACGCGGCCGAGATGCCGAAGATCACCTGGTCGAAATCCGCGCCGAGCTTCAGCGTGCGCGTCGGCAGCGGCTGCCCGAAGGCGGCGGCGTAGACCTCGGGCCAGTCGCTCCAGTTCGATTCGAGGCTGATGCCGTGGCGGCGCAGCAGCGCGGCCTGCGCCGCGTCGAGCTGCTCGAAGCGCGGCGTGCTCGGCCAGCAGGCCAGGCCGTTCACGTCGACCAGCGGGTCGTAGCCCCTCGCCGCATCGGCGAGCGCTGCCTGCTGCGTCATGCGGATCTCGGCGACCTGGCGCCCGGCGGCGTCGGGCGCCAGCTCGTCGACCTTGTGGAAGAACTCGAACTTCACGCCGCGCTCTTTCAGCAGCTGGTAGAACGGCGTGAACACCACGTCGCCCATGCCGGCCTGCATCTTCCACATGATCGCGCCGTGGTAGTCGAAGGCCACGCGCAGCATGCCGCGCAGCATCGTGCCGGCCTCGATGTTCGGCTTGTCGAAGTTGCCTTCTTCGTAGGCGAACACCAGGTCGTAGAAGCCGACCACCGGCGCCGACTGCACCGTGACCTGCGGGTTCGCGCCGTGGCGGGTCAGCCAGGCCTGGAAGTCCTCGCCGTTGATCACGTCGAAGCCCTTCGTCAGCACCTCGTCCCCGATCATGCCGATGATGCTGGTCAGCCCCAGGTCGGCGCAGATGTAGAGGCGGCGCAGGTCGTCGGCGATGCTGCTGTCGGCCAGCAGGTCGTTGAAGCGCGCATGCAGCCAGGTGCGTACGCATTTCAGCGCGCTCGACTGCAGAAGATGATGCTCGGGCGAATGGTCGTGCAGCGCGGCCGGCAGCTCGGCGCTGAAGCGCTGCAGCGCAGCGAACGCGACGCCGACATCGCTGCACAGCGACATCACGTCATCCTCGACGTGTGCCGCGAGCCGATGCAGCCAGCTGCCGGCGTGCGTGTCGGCCTGGATCGCGCGGTGTGCGTGGCCGACCTGGCCGTGTGCCTCGGCATCTTTCAGCTCGCCGAGCCACTGCTTGATCCACTCGTAGCCGACCTGCACGATCTGCCACAGGTTCAGCGTCTCGCCGCCCTGGCCGGGCTCGCCGGGCATCGCCGGCGTCTCGATCGGCCACAGCCGCCAGTCACCATGCACGTGCTCGGTCAGCGTGATGAACTGCTGCGGCTTGAAGGCGTCGCGCCAGGTGCGCAGCGGCGCGCCTTCGGGCCGATCCAGCAGCTCGTAGGCGCGCTGGATGGTCTTGAACGCGTTGTCGTAGAAGCCGAACCAGATGTGCAGCCCGTGCTCCTCGATGCGCTGGCCGAGCGCGGCATTGCGCCCGCTCGCGCCCTTGCCGCCGAGCCGCCAGCCCATCTGGTAGACGGTGATGTCGCATGCATTGCGCCAGCCCGGCTGGTCGGTCAGGTAGAAGGCCGCGGTCATCGCCGCGACGCCGCCGCCGAGGATCGCGATCTTCTTCGGCGCGATGCGCGAGTTGTCGTACAGCTCCTCGCCGGCCGGCACCTCGAAATCCATGTCGATGTGGAAGGGCAGGATCGCCGGCTGCGCGCCGAGCTTCAGGCCGAGCGTGCGGTCGAGGGGGAAGCTCGCGAACGGGTGCAGCGTGCAGGTGTAGTCGTCGCCGAGCAGCTGCACCTGGCGCACCGCCTTCACGGTGGCCGGCGCCGCGATCAGCGCCTGGTAGACCGCCTTGATGCCGGCCGCATCGGGCAGCTGCTTCAGGAAGATCTGCGCGACGCTCGGGCTGCGCAGCATCTGCGCGATCTGCTCCCAGCCGGCGCGGTCGAGCGCCAGGAAGCCGGGCAGGTTGGCGGCCAGCAGCTCGATTGCCTGCTCGATCAGCTCGGGCAGGCCGCCGAGGTCCTGGCGCGTGCCCTTGCCGGTCGTCGCGCTCACCTCCAGCAGCGGGTGCACCTGCAGCACCGAGTCCGGACTGAACGGCTGGAAGCCCTTGGCCGCCAGCGTGAAGCGGGTGGCCGGCTCGCCGTCGGCCGGCATCGTGTGCTCGCACTGGTACTTCGGGTAGCCGAACAGCTCGCGCCCGTTGATCAGCGCCATGCAGTCGTCGACCCAGATGTGGCAGGGGTAGAAGAAGACGCGGCTCACGCCGGTCTGGCCGGCGAGCACCTGGCCGACCATCACCCAGGTGACGATGTCGGTCTCCTCGCCCCAGCCCTTGGCCGCGTCCGACGGCCTGGCCGATTGCGCATGCTGCACCTGCGTGAAGGTCAGCATCACGAACGGCGACAGCACCTTGAAGCTCATCGTGCCGCCGGCCACCGCGGTCAGCGTCTCGTCGACCGTGGCCTGCAGGCGGGCGAGCTCGCCGTGCACGAAGAATCCGTACATCCGCGAGCGGTTCAGCCTCAGCGGCGGGTGCATCAGCGGCGAACCGCCGGGGTAGATGAAATCAGGGCGGTTCGGTGCTGCTTCGGTCATGGGGCCGAAGTATTACCGCGATGTCGGATAAGTCACGCTTTGTCACCCATTCCAGGGGTGGCAGGATTTCACGACCTGCGGCACCTCCATCGCGAATCGCGATGGAAGACCCTCGATCAGCGATCGTCGAACTGCATGCTGGCCAGCGTCGAGGGCCAGCCGGTGGCCGGTGCGCCGCCGCCGCGGAAGCGCCGCTCGACGGCCACCGGTTGCGGCAGGCCGGGGAGCGAGAAGGGCACGAACTTGCGGCGTTGCGCGGCGCGGCGCCGGAGCCACCACAGGCCCGCGAGGGCCAGCGCGGCGAGCAGGGCCACCGCGATCAACATCCAGGACATCATCGACATTCCAATACAGCAACCGCGGATTGTCGCAGGCGGGCTTCAGTCGCCGGTAAGCCGTTGTCGCTGGGCCAGCGCCGGGAACAGCTTCATCCACAAGCCGGCGACGACCAAGGTGCCGACGCCACCCAACAGCACCGACCCGACCGGCCCGAGCAGCGCCGCGGTGGCGCCCGACTCGAACTCGCCGAGCTGGTTCGACGCACCGATGAAGATCGAGTTGACCGCGCTGACGCGGCCGCGCATCTCGTTGGGCGTCTCGAGCTGCACCAGCGTCTGCCGGATCACGACGCTGACCATGTCGGCCGCGCCGCTGACCCACAGCGCGATCAGCGAGACGACGAAAACCTTCGACACCGCGAACACCAGCGTCGACAGCCCGAACAGCGCGACCGCGGCGAACATCAGGTGGCCGACGCGGCGCTGCAGCGGCCAACGCGTCAGCGCGATCGACATCGCAAGTGCGCCGACCGCCGGCGCACCGCGCAGCAGCCCGAGGCCCCAGGGCCCCACCTGCAGCACGTCGCGCGCGAAGATCGGCAGCAGCGCGGTCGCGCCACCCAGCAGCACCGCGAACAGGTCGAGCGAGATCGCGCCCAGCACCACCGGCCGGTTCCAGATGAAGCCGACGCCGGCCAACACCGTGCGCAGCGTCACCGGCTCCTTCGGCGGCGGCACGTGCGGGTGGCCGATGCGCAGGAACAGCACCGTGGCGAGCGCGAACAGCGCAGCGCAGACGGCGTAGACGACGTCGGCCCCCGCCACGTAGATGAAGCCACCGATCGCAGGCCCGCCGATGATCGCCGCCTGCATGCCGCCGGAGCTGAAGGCCATCGCGCGCGGCAGCGTGTCGGCCGGCACCAGCAGCGGCACCATCGCCTGCTGGGCCGGCATCTGGAAGGCCTTCGCGCAGCCGATCGCGATCGACAGCAGCAACAGCAGTTCGCGGCTGGCCCAGTGGCCGTGCGTCGCGGTCGCCAGCAGCGCAGCGATCGCCAGCTGCACCGCCATCGAGAGCGCGAGGATGCGGCTGCGGTCGTGCCGGTCGGCCACGTGGCCGGCGACCAGCGTCAGCAGCAGCGCCGGCAGGAACTGCAGCAGCCCGACCAGGCCCAGGTCCCAGGCGCTGCCGGTGAGTTCGTACATTTCCCAGCCGACGGCCACCATCAGCATCTGGTTGGCCATGGTGGCCGCGACCCGCGCGTACCAGAAGCGCATGAAGGACGGCAGCGAGAACAGCGAGAGCGGAGCGGCGGGGAGTGTGGACACGGAACTGGGAGGAAAAAGGGAGGGGGTCAGGGGCAGTTGCAGCCCTTGTCGAAAACGATGCGCCAGACGCCCGGCGTCACCTGGCGCCACACCGACGTGAAGCTCGCGACCGGCTTGCCGTCGGGGTCGAGCACCGGGCCGGTGCTCAGCGCGAGCTCGCCGGAATCGAGCACCTCGACCTTGTCGGGGCGCCACGAGAACGGCGGCTTGTCGCCCTCGTAGAAGCGTTTCCAGCCCGCCGCGACGGCGGCCTTGCCGCGCAGCGGCACGGGGCCGGAGAAGAACACGGTGTCGTCGGCAAGGAAGCTCGTGAAGGCCGCGTGGTCGCGGTCGGCCATGGTCTTCGCGAACGCGCGCTCGGTGTCGGCGACCTGCTGTTCGAGCGTGGCGCGGGGAATGACGGGTACGGCGCAGGCCGACAGCCACAGCGCCGACGCGATCACCAGTGACAGGCGGCGGCGGAGGCGGGCGATGGACTGCATGGAGGCAAGGGCGTCAGGGGGGCGATGTTACGACCGCCGCGGCGTCGCCTTGGCGTCGAAGGCCTCGCCGGTCGCGAAGAAGCGGCCGCCGGCGATGTAGTGCACCGTGCTGCCCGCCGCGGCGTCGAGCCAGTGGCCGTCGGCGAACAGGCGCGGGTCGGCCCAGGCGGCGACCACCTCGCCGAGGAACAGGTCGTACTGGTTCTGCAGGTGAGGCTCGGGCAGCAAGCGGCATTCGAGCCAGGCGGCGCAACCTTCGAGCAGCGGCGCTTCGATGCGGGTGGCCTCGAAGGCCGACAGGCCGAACGCGGCGAACTTGTCCTCACCGGGCGGCAATTCGCTGGCCGAGATGCCGCCGACCGCCAGCGTCGCCTCGGCCTGCGCCCGCGTCGGCACGTTCAGCGCGAACGTGCCGGAGCCTTCAACGAGGCGCCGCGTGACCGTGCTCTTGTCGAGCACGACGGCGACCTTGGGCGGGTTGAAGTCGAGAGGCATCGACCAAGCCGCCGCCATGATGTTGCGCTGCCCGCCGTGTGCGGCGCTGACCAGCACGGTCGGCCCGTGGTTCAGCAGGCGGTAGGACTTGGCGAGCTCGACGGGTGCGTGCATGGGGTCAGAACGGAGCGGGGCTGTGGAAGCGCAGCGTGCGGCCATCGACCGGGTGTGCCAGCTGCAGCGATTGTGCGTGCAGCAGCAATCGCGGCGCCTTCGCAAGGGCTTCGGGCGGGGCGTAGAGCGCGTCGCCGACGATCGGGTGGCCGAGCGCCAGCAGGTGCACGCGCAGCTGGTGCGAGCGGCCGGTGACGGGCTCCAGCATCACGCGCGTCGTGCCGGCCGCCGGGTCGCGCTGCAGCACGCTGTAGCGCGTCAGCGCCGGCTTGCCGTCGATGGGGTCGACCTTCTGCCGCGGCCGGTTCGGCCAGTCGGTCAGCAGCGGCAGGTCGATCTCGCCGTGCTCCGGGCCGACCAACCCGTCGACCACCGCGATGTATTCCTTGTGCACCTCGCGCTGCGCGAACGCGTGGCTGAGCCGGCGCTGCATCTCCTTGCCACGGGCGAACAGCATCAGCCCGGAGGTCGACATGTCGAGCCGGTGCACGACCAGCGCATCGGGCACCTCGGCCTGCACGCGCACGGCCTGGTTGTCGAGCCCGGCTTCGCCGCGGCCGGGCACCGCCAGCAGGCCGGCCGGCTTGTCGACCACCAGCATCGAATCGTCGAGGTACAGGAAAGCGGGGCTCATCGGTGCAACACTGGCGGGCATGAACGAACAGGCATTGGCCCGCGCGCGGGCATTGATCTCACGCGGCGGCCGCCGCATTCTCGGCCTGATCGGCGCGCCGGGTGCCGGCAAGTCGACGGTCGCACAGCAACTGGTCGACGCGCTCGACGGCGCGGCGGTGCTGCTGCCAATGGACGGCTTCCACCTCGCGAACGTCGAACTGGCCCGGCTCGGGCGGGCCGGCCGCAAGGGTGCGCCGGACACCTTCGATGCGGCCGGCTACACCGCGCTGCTGCAACGCGTGCGAGCCGGTGGCGATGCCATCGTCTATGCGCCGGAATTCCGCCGCGAGATCGAGGAGCCGATCGCATCGGCCATCCCGATCCCCGCCGACGTGCCGCTGGTGGTCACCGAAGGCAACTACCTGCTGCTCGAGCGCGATGGCTGGGCCGGCGTGAAGCCGCTGCTCGACGAGGCCTGGTATGTCGATGTCGACGAGGCGTTGCGCCGGCACCGGCTCGTCGAGCGCCACATGCGCTTCGGCCGCAGCGAGGCCGAGGCGCGTGCCTGGGAGGCCGGCACCGACCAGCCGAATGCCGCGCTGATCGAGGCGACCGCGGCACGCGCCGACTGGCGCTGCGCGGTCTGAAATTACTGGCGGCTGTAGGTGATCTTTTTCGCGCCGCCTTCGCAGCTGCCGACGACCTTGGCATCGCCCGCCTTGTCGGCATCGACGATCTCCAGCACGTAGCCGGTGACCTGCTTCGCGTCGAGCTTGGCGGCGATCTCGGTCTTCAGTTCGTCGCAGGACTTGCCGGCGGCGAAGGCGGGGGCGGCGGCCAGCGTCATGGCGGCCAGGGCAAGGGTGAAGGTGGCTTTCATCGGGTTCTCCGTGGGGTTGTCTTTTGGGATTTCAGGACGGTGGTCCGGCGCGCATGGTGCCACGCCGCGCGAACTCAGGGGCAGCTGCGCACTTCGCGGCCGGTCCACTTGAGGGCCGGATCGGGGCGCTCCAGCTGGTCGGCCAGCACGCCGCTGAGCCGGCCGCTGTTGCCGAACGCGAAGTTGCCGCCGTAGTTCACATCGGCGATCAGCCAGCGGCCGTCGATGCGGTTCAGCACGACGGTGTCGGTCCAGCCGGTCGCGTCGAGCTTGCCGCCGGCGTCGAAGAACATGCGCACCGGCACCCACGCGATGTCGCGCGCGAGCCGGGCCGGCTGGGCCTTCACGCGGCTCGGGCCCTCGAACAGGCTGGAGTAGAGATCGCCCTCGACGAACGGCGGCTTGTCGCCCGGCTGCGTCGCGAGGAAGGCCTCGTCGTAGCGGTGCGCCGTCTTCAGCAGGCATTGCAGGCGCGGCGTCAGCATCGTGGCGATCAGCTTCAGCGCCGGTTCGTCCGGTGCGCCGCCGTTCGGCAATTGCGCGATGCGCAGTTCATAGAAGGCCTGGACGGCCGACTGCGGGTTGGCGTCGGCCGCCTGCGCGGCGCCTGTGGCGATGGCCGTGGCGAGCGCGGTCGCGAGCGTCAGGGCGACGGCCAGGAGACGACGGGCCGGCAGGGATGGAGGGCGCATCGGCGGATTGTCCCTGGCCGCGCGAGGCCGGGGCGCGTCAGCAATTCACGCCCGGTGCGGGTTCGTCGTGACAGCTTGTCAGCGCGACGCCGCGCGCACGCGCCAGATCACGTTGCCGACGTCGTCGGCCACCAGCAGCGCGCCCTGCTTGTCGAGCGCCACGCCGACCGGGCGGCCCTGCGCGTTTTCCCCGGCCGACAGGAAACCGGTCAGCACGTCGACCGGCGGCCCGGCCGGCCGGCCTTGCGCGAACGGCACGAAGATCACCTTGTAGCCGCTGTGCGGCTTGCGGTTCCACGAGCCATGCTGGCCGATGAACATGCCGTCGGCGAAGGCGGGCGGCAGCGCGTTGCCGCGTGCGGCTGCGAGCCCGAGCGATGCGGTGTGCGGCCCGAGCGCATAGTCGGGCGCGATCGCGCGGGCCACCATCTCGGGCTGCGGCGGCTTCACGCGTTCGTCGACGTGCGCACCGTAGTAGCTGAACGGCCAGCCGTAGAAGGCGCCATCTTTCACCGAACTGAGGTAGTCGGGCACCAGGTCGCTGCCGATCTCGTCGCGCTCGTTGACGACAGTCCACAGCGCGCCGGTCTGCGGCTCGAAAGCCATGCCGTTCGGGTTGCGCAGGCCGGAGGCGAACACGCGGTGGGCGCCCGTCTTGGTGTCGATCTCCCAGATGGCCGCGCGCCCGGCTTCGGCCGCGAGGCCGTTCTCGCCGACGTTGCTGTTGGAGCCGACGGTGGCGTAGAGCTTGCTGCCATCGGGGCTGGCGATCAGGTTCTTGGTCCAGTGGTGGTTGATGGTGCCGGCGGGCAGGTCGACCAGCTTGGTGCCGCTGCCTTGCAACTGCGTCACACCAGGCGTGTAGTCGAAGCGGACGACGGCATCGGTGTTGGCCACGTAGAGGCTGTTGCCGACCAGCGCCATGCCGAACGGCGATTGCAGGTTCGCGAGGAACACGCTGCGGGTCTCGGCGATGCCGTCGCCATCGGCATCGCGCAGCAGCGTGATGCGGTTCGCGCTGGGCACGCCGGCACCGGCCTTCTTCATCGTCATCTTCATGAACCAGCCGCGGATGCCCTTGCCGTCATCGGGCTTGGGCGGTGCGTTGGTTTCGGCGACCAGCACGTCGCCGTTGGGCAGCACGGTGATCCAGCGCGGATGGTCGAGGCCGCTGGCGAACGCCTGCACCTCGGTGCCGGGGGCGGCGGTGGGCTTCACGCCGCTGGGCCAGCCGGTGGCCGGCGCGATGTTGACGAGCGGGATCAGGCTCTTGTCGGGCGGCGGCAGCTTCGGGTTCGGGCCGGTGCCGTCGGCGACCTGCAGGTTGGCGGTGCCGCCGCAGGCGGCGAGCGCGAGGAGGGCGATCAGGCTGGCGAGGGGCGTCAGGCGAAGTGTCATGGCTGCCACTGTCCGACCGGGCGCGGAGAACGGCTGTAGGCCGGCGGGCCGAGGCGGTGTCGGACGGCGCCGCATCGCGCGGGCTGTGGGCATCGTCCGACAGGCATCGGCGAACCCGACTGACGGCGCTCCGTCGGGTCGGCGCCTAAGGTTGAGGCGTCTCAGGACAAGGTTGCGGTGGCATCGGTGCCGCTGCACTCGCTCAACCAGATCGCCTGCGGGCGCATGACAGGAGAGAACCATGAACAAGCACACTCTGACGACGACGGCTGCGGCAGTCCTGCTCGCAGGCGTGGCCCTCACCGGTTGCGGCAAGCGCGAGTCGGCCGAATCGACCGCGGCGAACACCAACGACAGCGTGATCGCGCAGGCAGAGCAAAAGGGCCGCGATCTGAAGGCCGATGCATCGAGTGGTATGGACCAGGCGAAGCAAGCCGGCCGCGACATGGCGCAAGACGCGAAGGCCGCGACCGACAAGGCCGGCGACAAGGTCGCCGATGCGGTGATCACGACCAGCGTGAACGCCGAGCTGGCGAAGGATTCGAGCCTCAGCGCGCTGAAGATCAATGTCGACACCGCCAACGGCCGGGTCGCGTTGCGTGGCACGGCGCCGAGCGAGGCAGCGCGTGAACGCGCGACTCAGCTGGCGTCGAACGTGAAGGGGGTTGTCAGCGTCGACAACCAGTTGAGCGTGGAGCCGGGGAAGGGCTGATCTCAGTTTCAATCTTCTTTTTTGGGGGGAGGCATGAATGCTTCCCCCCTTTGCGCTCGCTCGAAATTTTCCGTGTGTCGCTCCATCGCCAGCAGGCTGTTGGCGATCTGCAGCAGCGTGGGAGGTTGAGGCGGATGAATGACTGAAGCCTGCCTCGACGGCTGCTGCTTCTCCACCTTGATGGGGATCTTTTTCACGCGCCTCGGACTCCCCAACTGATTGCGGAATTCATATTTGACGGGGGACGCACCCCGCTTCGGCGTGAGCCGCTCGTGGTCGGCAAGGGACGCACCTTTGCGGACATGAACCTGCACAGGAGCCCGTGGCGGAGTTGGCGCTGGTTTCTTTTCGCGAGGAAGAGAAGGGCTGGATCGCGTCTTGCCGGCGCGCGATTTTGACGTGTGCGGCGGGTCAATGATCTTCAGCACTCCCCGAAGCTCGTCGAGCGAGTCACGCGGGCGCACCGAAATTTCCATGGATGCGCGGCGCTTTTTCAGCACTTGCGAGGCGTCTCTTGGACGTCGTGTCCGTGTGGTAGATGCCGCCTTCTCGTCAACAAGGCTGCCGGCGCGAGTGCCATTCCGCCGCCCCCCACCTGCGTCAGGAGTTTTTTCTTCATCACCGACCGGCATTCTTCCCGGGACGGTGCTGCATCGGGTCGCGCGATGCATGGCTCGCGCTTGCGGTGCGGGACCCGCCAACGAATCCTTGCGGCGCAGCGAAGGACCTGAGTTCCGTGTGAGTGGTGGGTTGGACTGAAGAAGAAAAGTCTCCGCCGACTCGCGACGGTGCTTCATTTCAACATCCAGTCTTTCGGCCCGGCTCGCTTGGGGAGGCCCGCCAACGGGTTCACGCCGCCTGGTAACGGGTGGCGAGTGAGAAAAACTGCGCTGGGATGGAACAGCTCTTTCTTTTCGCATGTCGGACTCCTGGGCCGCCGCCTGTCACACGGTGAAGGCGCGCGATGGTTACGAGTGCGCTCAAGAGAGCGTCTCTTTCAGGTCTTGTGTCGTCTCCTCGCTTTTCTCCTGCAACTTCTTGAGGGCTTCCTTCTGCGAAGCAATTTCTGCGAGCAGCACCTCCTTCTGATCCCTCCACTTCTTTTTCTCGTCCTTGTGACGCAGATGACGCTGTTCCAGCATCGCGATATGCCCCAGCACACCCGTCATGCGCGGATCCGCGGGCAGGGGCATCTCGTCCAGCTCGTCGTCCAGCGGTGGGATCAACCAATGATCTCGTGCCGGAAGCTGGCCGATCTGCGAGACGCCGCCATGCCTGTCATTGCCGTCCGCCGAGCTGGCCTTCTTTTTCTTCTTGTACAGGGGGTTGATCAGTGGCGGCTGCGACGATCTCCTTCTCCCTCTGGGGCTCTCGTGTGAACGAGCACCAGACCCTGCGTTCGCGGTTGCTGGCGTCGGATCGGGTTGCCCGGGGGGAGCCGACTTCTGCGTGGTCTTTCGAAGCAGACTCCAGGCCCTCTCCGTCGCGGGGATCTGCCGCTGGTGGGTGGCTGCCGTACCGTGCGCCGTCCCCTCCTCCCAGGAGCTTGTCAGCCGTCGTGGCGACGCTCGGGTCAGTCTGGGGCTGATGGATTTTTTGGCCGAACCCTTGTTCGGGCCGAACACAACTCGTCGCGGCGAAGCGGGTACCGCTTTTGTCGGCCGCGTTGGTTGCTGCGAACTGTTCAGCTTCGGAGGAATGGAGCTCGATCGCAGCTTCAAGGCTTCGTTCTTGGTGCCGTCTGCGCCTTGTCGCTCCGAGTTGATTCGGTCTGCGATCTTCTTGGGCCTCACCTGTGAATAGTGAAGACCGCCCGTTGATGATTTCTGAAGAGGCTCTGTGGATGCGCTCCGTGTGCGCTCCATCGATGGGCTGCGGGACACCACCTGTTGTCTGCTGGACACCTGATTTCCTTGGTAAGCGCATTCGCAAACCGAATGCGCCTGCTGAGTCACCCTGGCGGCCGGAGAGTTCCGCGCAAACCCCAAAAAGCAAAAGGGCCACCGCAGGGTGGCCCTTGTAGCTACCGAACATCGTTCGGGGAAGAACGAGACGGGGGTCTTGGCGCCGGGTACGGGTTCCGGACTCCGCCCAGTGGTGCGGTCGGTTTGTCGCCTTGATGAAAATGGATTGTGCCGAGGCGCTGTGCTGCCCATCCATCGAAAAGCACGATGAAAGCAACGCTTGTCATGCGATGTCAGGAGCAAGCGGATAAGCTCCCGCCCTCGCGCGCCGCCGGACCACCGATCCATGCGTCGCCCCGCTCCTCCCAACCCGTGGAGATCCCTCGCGTGTTCCGCTACTTCGAGAACCTGCTGCACCCGTACCCCGATGCCGTGCCGGCACCCCCGCCGCGCGGTTTCTTCGCGTTCGTCTGGGCCTGCACGCTCGGCTCGCGCCGCTTCGTGCTCGGCATGATGATGCTCACCGCCGCGCTCGGCGTGTTCGAGGCACTGCTGTTCAGCATGATGGGGCGCGTGGTCGACTGGCTCGGCGCCACGCCGGCGCGCGAGCTGTGGCCCACGCACAGCGGCACGCTGCTGCTGCTGGCCGCGATCCTGCTCGCCAGCCCGATCGCGGTGGCCTTGCAGACGCTCTTCAAGCACCAGGCGCTGGCCGGCAACCTGCCGATGCGGCTGCGCTGGAACTTTCACCGGCTGATGCTCGCGCAGAGCATGAACTTCTACCAGGACGAGTTCGCCGGCCGCGTCGCGGCCAAGGTGATGCAGACCTCGCTCGCGGTGCGCGACACGGTGATGATCCTCACCGACATCCTCGTGTTCGTCGTCATCTACTTCACGACGATGGCCGCGGTGGTCGGCAGCTTCGACGCACGCCTGCTGCTGCCCTTCCTGGTGTGGCTGGGCCTGTACGTCGCGGCGCTGCGCTTCTTCGTGCCGCGCATGGGCAAGATCGGCCAGGCCCAGGCCGATGCGCGCTCGCTGATGACGGGCCGCATCACCGACGCCTACACCAATATCGCCACCGTCAAGCTGTTCTCGCACGCGCAGCGCGAGGCCGGCTTCGCGCGCTCGGCGATGCAGGAGTTCATGCAGACCGCCTATGCGCAGATGCGGCTGGTGAGCGCCTTCGAGATCGTGAACCACAGCCTGAGCATCGCGCTGATCATGTCGACCACCGGCGCCACGCTGTGGCTGTGGGTGCAGGGCGAACTCGGCATCGGCGCGGTTGCGGCGGCCACCGCGATGGCGCTGCGCCTGAACGGCATCTCGCACTGGATCATGTGGGAGATGGCCTCGCTGTTCGAGCACATCGGCACGGTGCACGACGGCATCAACACCTTGTCGCGCCCGCAGGCGGTGGTCGACCGGCCCGATGCGCGCACGCTGTCGGTGACGCGCGGCGAGATCCGCTTCGAGCAGGTGGGCTTCGCGTACGGCGGCAGCAAGCCGGTGATCGACGGGTTGTCGCTGCACATCCGCGCGGGCGAGAAGATCGGGCTGGTCGGGCGCTCGGGTGCCGGCAAGTCGACGATCGTGAACCTGCTGCTGCGGTTCTACGACATCGAATCGGGCCGCGTGCTGATCGACGGGCAGGACATCGCCGGCGTGACGCAGGACAGCCTGCGCGCGCAGATCGGCATGGTGACGCAGGACACCTCGCTGCTGCACCGCTCGGTGCGCGACAACATCCTCTATGGCCGGCCCGATGCGGACGACCTGCAGATGGTGGCGGCCGCGCGCCGCGCCGAGGCGCATGAGTTCGTCCAGGGCCTGACCGATCCGAAGGGGCGCCAGGCCTACGACGCGCACGTCGGCGAGCGCGGCGTCAAGCTGAGCGGCGGCCAGCGCCAGCGCATCGCGATCGCGCGGGTGATGCTGAAGGACGCGCCGATCCTGCTGCTGGACGAGGCGACGAGCGCGCTCGATTCCGAGGTCGAGGCCGCGATCCAGGCGAGCCTGTACCGCCTGATGGAAGGCAAGACGGTGGTGGCGATCGCGCACCGCCTGTCGACCATCGCCGCGATGGACCGGCTGGTCGTGCTCGACAAGGGCCGCATCGTCGAGGAGGGCGACCACCGCAGCCTGCTCGCGCAGGGCGGGCTGTATGCGCGCTTGTGGGCGCACCAGAGCGGTGGGTTCCTGGGGGAGGAGGCGGAGGAAGAAGGCGACGTTTCCTCCGCCGGAGCGCAACGGGTTGCAGCGGACTCAGTCCTCTGAGAGCGCTGCTGCCATGCTCAACGGGGCGAAATCTGGTGGAGCTTGGTGGAATCCAGCGTCGTTTACCGATTGCCAGATGAACGCGGCGTGCAACTGAGCCGCGCCGCGCCGCAGCTGGTTGGGTGAGAACACGTGAGCGGGCTCCTGCTCGACTGCTGCTGGGCTGGCTCTGCGACGAATTTTCTCCTCGACGAAGATATCTCCCCTCTCGTTGAGCTGCAATCTGAAATATGCGACGCGTGGTCCGCGCGCATCGTCTTTCATCGCCACCCATGTTGGTTCGACTGCATCTTTGTAGCCGCTCAGCCGCGCCGCCATGTCCAACATTTCGCGCCGCCTGTCGGGCGGGAACAAATTGAGGGCTGCCGCGACATAGGTCTTCTCGTCGCGAGCGCGGCGCACAGCCTTCGGCTCTTGCTCGGCCAATGCTCTGTGCGGCTGTTGTGGCCAGATCCGAAACCAATGGCTTGCCGCTCTGTGCCGCTGATTGGGAATTGGCGCTTCTTCTCTCGCGGGCGTCCGAGGGGGAGCTCCCCTTCTCCCGACCCTGTCGGTGAACCTTTTGATCATGGAAGGTGCGCTCGAAGTTCAATTGCTGCCTGAGTCACGCCCGGGCGCAAGAGGTTCCATCCGCCCTATCCCGAACTCTTCTTCGCCCGCACCGGCACCGCCGCATTGCAGACATTGATGTGCCGCGGGCTGTGCACGAACCATTCTTCGCGTCGCACGCGCCGGGCGTCGAGCAGGGCGCGCCATGTCGCGGTGTCGGTGCGCATCACCTCGATCGCCGGGCGTTCGGCGTCCGGCATGTCGGCCAGCAGGCGCACGCGGCGGATGCCGCTGCGCTGCTCCGGTTGCGCATAGAAGCCCATCTCGGCGGTGCCGCGCGGCAGCGAGGCCAGTTCCTGGATTCCTTGCAGCACGCGGCCGACCAGCGTGATGTTGAGGTCCAGCCCGCGCGGTGCCTGGCCGATCACCGCATACAGCTCGCTGCCGTTGCTGCTGTCGACCGCCATGTCGCGCCCGGCGCCGACCATGCCGTAGCAGTGGGTCAGCCACGCGCGGCCGTTGCGCGGATCGGCCGCTACCGGCATGCCGTCGACGAAGCCGGTCACCGGCGCCCAGCCGTCGGTGTCGGGCAGGCGGGTGATCGGCAGGCCTTTCAACGGCACCGAGAACTCGGCGGGCAGCTTGCGTTGGGCGGTGCCCAGCGACCGGGCCTTGTCGGCCGACTCGGCGTCGGGGTCGCCCCATTGCGCAACGTAGTTGTCCTGCACGCGCACGACGGCCAAGCCATCGAAGAAGCCTTCATGCACCAGCGTGCGGATGTTCGCGACATGCTGGGGCGCGAAGCGCGGTGCCAGTTCGATGACGATCGGGCCGCTGCGCGGATCGGCGAGCTCCATCACGAGGGTGTCGGCAGGCACCAGCGGGCGCCAGTCGGTGGCGCCCGAGCGTTCGATCACCTCGGCGACGGTGGGCGGCGCGGCGAAGGCCCCCGGTGCGGAAATCAGCGCCAGCGCGGCGCAGAGCGCACCGGGAAGGGAACGCAAGAAAGGCATGGGCCGACTCCATGAGGACAGGGAGCGGCCACGATATCAGCCCCGAATATCAGTCCCCCAGATCAGCGGTGGCCGTCCCAATCGCGCCGGTCATGGTCGCGGTCACGCCAGTCGCGGCCCGGTCCCGGGCTGTAGTACGGCGCCGGCTCGACCACCACGGTGCGCTGGCGGTAGCCGCGGGGTGGCACGACGATGCAGGCGCTCAGCAACTGCGTCACGGCAACGATGCCGACCAAGCCCAGCATGCGGCGGTTCAGAAAGCGTTTCATCGTGGGTCTCCTGTAGGCCGTACAGCGGCCTCGCCATGACAACGGGTGCCGTCGCCCCGATGTTGACGCCCCCGCGTTGCTGCGAGGTAAAGGGCGGGTATCCGTCTGTTCGGCGTGGGACCGCAGCGCCGCTATCCGACTTCGATGACCGGCGCCGCGCGCCGCTGCCGCTCCAGCATCCACAGCAGGTAGACCACGATCGCGACGTTCAACAGCAGCGTCGCGACACGCAACGGGCTCACCCGCTGCAGCAACTCGTAGAGTTCCACCGGCACGTAGATGGCACCGCCCGCCGCGCCCAGCCAGGCACCCCAGCGGTAGCCGCGCCACAGGCCATACGCTTCGGCCAGCCGCACGCTCGCGTACAGCGCCGCCAGGCCGGCCAGCAGCCACAGCCGGGCATCGGTGAGTTGCGAACTCGCTTCGAGAAAGATGTGCGGGAAATGCCGGTCCGGGTCGAGGTGCAGCCCGGCGATCAGGGCCTCGGCCAGGTGGCGCACGTCGCGGTGCAGCAGCGACAGCAGGCCGAAGCCGCCGGCCAGCACGGCCAGGCCCTTGATCGCCTCGAACAGCGCGACCAGCTGCATCGTGCGCGGCGGATGGGGGCGCGTTGTCACGATGTGCTCATGAGGTCAGCGGCCGCGCAGCCGGCGCGTCGATCACCAGATCGCTGCGCGGTTGCGCCACGCACGGCAGGATGAATCCTTCGGCCTTCTCATCGGCGCTCAGCCCCGGCCAGTCGATCGCGTACTCGACGCGGCCGCTGACGAGCTTGCAGATGCACGCACGGCAGGTGCCGTTGCGGCACGAACTCGGCAGCCGCAGGCCGGCCAGTTGCGCCGACTTCACGAGGCCTTGCCTCGCCGGCGCCGCGAAGCGGAACCCGCTTGGTTCGACGACGGCCTCGAAGCTTGTTGGCGCGGCAAGGGCGGCGTCCTCGCCGCTCATTCGGCCGACGCCTCGTCCAGGAACCTCACCTTCACCTTGCGGCCCTTCAGCTTGCCGCTGTTCAGCCGCTGCAGCGCCTGCTTGGCGATCGCCCGGTCGACGGCCACGTAGGTCGAGAACTCGCCGACCTGGATCTTGCCGATCTGCGCCGCGGTGAAGCCGGCCTCGCCGGTCAACGCACCCAGCACGTCGCCGGGGCGGATCTTGTCCTTGCGCCCGCCGAGGATCTGCAGTGTGCGCATCGCCGCGGTCAGCGGGCCGCCGCCGCTCGGCGTCAGCTCGGCCAGCTTGTGCCATTCGGATTCGCGCCCCTGCACCTTCTCGATCTGGCCGACGCGGCCCATCTCGTCCATGTTGGCCAGGCTGAAGGCCCAGCCCTCTTCATCGCCGCGGCCGGTGCGGCCGATGCGGTGCGTGTGCACCTCGGGATCGGGCGTGATGTCGACGTTGATCACCGCCTCGAGCTGCGCGATGTCGAGCCCGCGCGCCGCCACGTCGGTGGCCACCAGCACCGGGCAGCTGCGGTTGGCGAACTGCACCAGCACCTGGTCGCGGTCGCGCTGCTCCAGGTCGCCGTGCAGCGCGAGCGCCTGCACGCCCTGCGCCTGCAGCACGTCGACCAGGTCGCGGCACTGCTGCTTGGTGTTGCAGAACGCGATCGTGCTGGCCGGGCGGAAATGGTTCAGCAGCAGGCCGACGGCATGCAGCCGCTCGTCGTCCTTCACCTCGTAGAAGCGCTGGCGGATCTTCGCGGCGGCATGCTGCTCGCCCAGCTTGACCTCGCGCGGCTCGCGCAGGAACTGCTGGCTCAGCTTGGCGATGCCCTCGGGGTAGGTGGCCGAGAACAGCAGCGTCTGCCGCTGCTTCGGGCAGCGCTTGGCGACCGCGACGATGTCGTCGAAGAAGCCCATGTCGAGCATGCGGTCGGCCTCGTCGAGCACCAGCGTGTTCAGCGCGGCGAGCGACAGCGTCTCGCGCTCCAGGTGGTCGAGGATGCGCCCGGGCGTGCCGACGACGATGTGCGCGCCGTGCTCCAGGCTCGCGATCTGTGGGCGCATCGTCGCGCCGCCGCACAGCGTCAGCGTCTTCACGTTGTCTTCGGCGCGCGCGAGGCGCCGGATCTCCTGCGTGACCTGGTCGGCCAGCTCGCGCGTGGGGCACAGCACCAGCGCCTGCACGTCGAAGCGCTTCGCATCGAGGCGGGCCAGCAACGCGAGCGCGAAGGCGGCGGTCTTGCCGCTGCCGGTCTTGGCCTGCGCGATCAGGTCGTGGCCGGCCAGCGCGATCGGCAGGCTGGCGGCCTGGATCGGCGTCATCGTCTCGTAGCCGAGGCGGGAGAGGTTCTCGAGGGTCGCGGCGGAAAGGGGCAACTGGCTGAACGGGAGCGCTTGGGTCATGCGCCCGATTATCGGTGCGCGCTCCAGTCGGTGGGTCCGGCGGCCACTCAGCGTGCGGCCGCCCGTGCCAGCACGCGGCTCGCCGCCGATTCCGCGGACAGCCGTTGCGTCAGGTACTCGGCCAGCCGCACGTGCTGGCTGTACACGACGTTGAAGCGCAGGTGCGGGTCGCCGGCGTTGTCGGCCATGAAGGTGGCGCCGCGCGCCAGCAGGATGCCGTTGCGGAAGGCGTCTTTCACCAGCTCGTCGATGTCGATGCCGTGCGGCACGGCCCCCCACAGGAAGAGGCCGCCCTCTCCGGGGTGGTCGAGCAGCACGCCGGCCTGGCGCAGCTGGCGGGTCGCCAGGCCGCGCGCGGTGCCGAGCTTCTGCTGCAACCGGTCGATGTGCTTGCGGAAACGGCCGGTCGACAGCAGCTCGAGCAGCACGTATTCGTTCAGCGAGGCGGTGGTCAGCACCGAGAGGATCTTCTCGCGCAGCAGCGGCTTCAGCCACTGCGGCTCGGCCGCGATGTAGCCCAGGCGCAGCGCCGGACTGAGCGCCTTGCAGAAGCTGGAGTAGTAGATGACGTTGCGCAGCTCCGACAGCTGCGCGAGGCGCGTCGGGTGGCCCGGGTGGAAATGGCTCTGCACGTCGTCCTCGGCGATCAGGAAGCCGTGGCGGTCGGCCAGCCCGAGGATGCGGTGCAGGTTGGCGGCGCTGCTGCTCCAGCCGGTCGGGTTGTGCAGCACGCTCTGCACGAAGAACAGGCGCGGCCGCTGCGCGGTGCAGGCGGCCTCGATCTGCGCCAGGTCGGGCCCGTCGTGGCGGCGCGTGATCGGCACGATGCGCACGCCCATCTGGCGCAGCCGGTCGAACAGCAGGTGGTAGCCGGGGTTGTCGACCATCACCGCATCGCCCGGCTGCAGGAAGCTGCGGCAGATCAGGTCGATCGCATGCGTGCCGCCGTAGGTCGTGAGGATTCGGTTCGCATCGGCCGCGATGCCCTGGCCGCGCATCAGCGTGGAGATGCGCTCGCGCAGCTCGGGCAGCCCCTGCGGCGGGCAGCGCGCGGCCATGCCGCCGTTGGCGCGCGCCAGGCCGCGCTGCACGACGGTGGCGGGGATCGCGTCCTCGAGCCACGAGACCGGCAGCGAGCCGGCGCTGACCGGCAGCAGGCCGGCGCGTTGGTCGTGGGCCTGCTGCACGAGCCAGACGGCGTCCTGTTCTTCGCCGGCTTCGAGCAGCGCCTCCAGGGCCGCCGGGGCGGCGGCCTCGCAGACGAAGAAGCCGGCGGTGCCGTGCGACTCGACGACGGCCGCCGCGACCAGGCGGTCGTAGGCGGTGACGACGGTGTTCGGGCTCACGCCCAGCTGCCGCGCCAGCGTGCGGATCGACGGCAGCTTGGCGCCGGCCGACAGGCGCCCACTGTCGACCAGCGCGCGCAGGCGGGTCTCGATCTGGTCGGCGAGCGGCGCGGGGGAGTCTCGGTCGAGGGAGAACACGGGGCGTCCTTGGGGTGTTCAGCGAGGGGTTCAGCGGGTGAGTAGCAGCACGGCCAGCACCGCCAGCGATCCCGCCATGATGGCATTGAACGCCTCGCGCCAGCCGGGTCGCGTCAGCACGCGGCGCAGGCCGGCGCCGAACAGCGTCCACATCGAAATGCACGGGAAGTTGGTGGCCAGCGTGACCGCCAGCACCAGCAGCGCGGCCACGCTCGTCGGCATGCCGGTGGGCATGAAGACCGTCGCGACGGTGACCGACTTGAGCCAGGTCTTCGGGTTGACGAACTGGAACGCGGCGGCCTCGAAGAAGCCGACCGGCTGCGCGAGTTCGGTGCCGAACACCACCGGCGTGGTCAGCTTCCACGCCATCCACAGCAGGAACAGCGCGCCGGCGATGCGCAGCACGTCGTGGATTGCCGGGTGTTTGGCCAGCAGCGTGCCGAGGCCCATGCAGGCCAGCCAGGTCTGCACGCCGCCGCCGATGCTGACGCCCAGCAGGTGCGGCAGGCTGCGCCGGTAGCCGAAGTTCGCACCCGAGGTGGTCAGCAGGATGTTGTTCGGGCCGGGCGTCGCCGACATCAGCAGCGAGTAGCTCAGCAGGGGCAGCAGGTCGTTCATCGGGTCTCCTTCAGGGTGGAGACGAGCTTAGGAACGGTGCTGTGCGGCGTGAAGCTACAGGTGTGGGGCCGGGCCGCGGCACTGTATCAATCGGCGCGGGCGCACAGTTTCAGCGCGGGCCCGCTGGGCTACGCTCGGCGCACTTCGCATTTTCCTCGGACCCGACCATGGACCTGCCGATCTCCTGGCGCGATGTCGACATCGCTGCCGCCCACCTCGATGGCGTGGCCCACCGTACGCCGGTGGCCACCTCGCGCACCGCCGACCTGCGCACCGGCGCGCAGGTGTTCTTCAAGTGCGAGAACCTGCAGCGCATGGGGGCCTTCAAGTTCCGCGGCGCCTACAACGCGCTGGTGCAGCTGGATGCCGAGCAGCGCCGCCGCGGCGTGATCGCGTGGTCGTCGGGCAACCACGGGCAGGCGATCGCGTTGTGCGCCAGCCTGCTGGGCCTGCCGGCGGTGGTCGTGATGCCACAGGACGCGCCGGCGCTGAAAATTGCCGCGACGCGCGGCTATGGCGCCGAGGTGGTGCTGTACGACCGCTACCGCGATGACCGCGAGGCGATCGGCCAGCGGCTCGCCGCCGAACGCGGGCTGACGCTGATCCCGCCGTACGACCACCCGCTGGTGATGGCAGGGCAGGGCACGGCCACCAAGGAGCTGATCGAGGAGGTCGGCCCGCTCGATGCGCTGTTCGTCTGCACCGGCGGCGGCGGCTTGCTGAGCGGCAGCGCGACGGCGGCCAACCACCTGTCGCCCGACTGCGCGGTGTACGGCGTCGAGCCGGAGGCCGGCAACGACGTGCAGCAATCGTTCCGGCGCGGCGAGCGCGTCGGCATCCCGGTGCCGCAGACCATTGCCGACGCGGCACAGACGCAGATGGTGGGCGCGCTGACCTTCCCGGTGATCCAACGCCGCGTGCGCGACATCCTCACCGTCAGCGACGCGCAGCTGGCACGCACGATGCGTTTCATCGGCGAACGGATGAAGCTGGTCGTCGAGCCGACCGGCTGCCTCGGCGCGGCGGCGGTGCTCGAGGGCGTGCTGCCGCTGGCGGGCAAGCGCGTCGGCGTGATCCTGAGCGGCGGCAACATCGATCTCGGCCGGTATGGCGAGCTGGTCGCCGGCGCATGAGCCGGCCGATGCAGACGTGGCGGGGCAGCTGCCATTGCGGGGCGGTCCGCTTCGCGATCGAGACCGACTTTCCGGAGCTGACCACTTGCGATTGCTCGATCTGCCGGCGCAAGAACGCGCTGATGGTGAAGGTGCACGAGAGCCGCTTCAGGCTGCTCGCGGGCGAGGCCTCGCTCACCGAATACCGGTTCCACACCCGCACCGCGCGGCACTTCTTCTGCAGCGCGTGCGGCATCTACCCGTTCCACCGCAAGCGGGTGACGCCTGAATTCGTCGGCGTCAACGTGTTCTGCCTCGAGGGGTTCGATCCGGCCGGCATCCCGGTGCGGGCGACGGTCGGCGCGGCGATGGCCTGAAACCGTTCAAGTCGGCGGCGGGCTCGCCGATATCGCTGCAAGCGAGGCCCTGCCATGTCCAACACCTTCTCCATCGGCCTGTCCGGCCTGAACGCTGCCCAGCTCCGGCTCGACAGCGCTGCCCACAACATTGCCAACACGCAGACGCCGGGGTTCCGGCGCCAGCAGGTCGTGCTGCAGCCCCAGCCCGATGGGGGCGTGCAGGCCGACATCGCGGCGCCAGCGCAATCCGGGGGCTCGCTGGAAGCCGACGTCGTCGACCAGATGTCCGCCGCCTACAGCTACAAGGCGAACCTGCGCACCCTGCAGGTGCAGGACGAGGTGCTGGGGTCATTGTTGGACGCTACGGCGTAACGTGACGACATATTTCTCCAGTCTCCCTTTTCGTTTCTTAACGTCAACCAATCGTCAATATCTCCCGTTGTGGACACAAGCCGGGCGACAGCCGGGCCAGCTTCAGGGAGTCGGGCAGAACGACTTCCACTCCATTCGGGATACCACCATGACCAAGTCTCTGATCGTTGCCGCCGTCCTGTCCGCTTTCGCCGTGGGCTCGTTCGCTCAAGCCGCCGCTTCGGCCGATGCCGCTTCGGCACCCGCCAAGAAGGCCGCCCACAAGAAGCACCACAAGGCTGACAAGAAGGCCGAAGCCGCTGCACCGGCTGCTTCCGCCGCCAAGTAATCAGGCCCGGCCTGAACGAAGAAGCCGGGCTTGCCCGGCTTTTTTCGCCTGGCCATCCACGTTTTCCGTTGAACGGGGTGTTGGCAGGTCGCGGCGACCTAGTCTGGTCTCGAGGCTTGTCAGGCAATGCCTGCAGTCCCTGTCGGATGGACCCGCCAGGCTGACACGGGGATTGGAGTTTTTCTGACCCCCTGCAACGAGGGGCCCCGACAGCGGAGTCGACAGGCAGCGCCTAATCTTCATCCATCGAGTTTGGGCTTATTGAGGTCGACGACCGATCCCAGGCAAGGTTCTCCACGGAGGCTGACATGAGCTCTACTTCGCAAATCGCCCGCTACGAAATCCGGTTCCAATCGCTGTTCAACGAAGGCCGTGCGCTGGCCTTTCCGTGCGATGCCGACGGGCATGTGCAGATGGACGCTCTCAGCGACCGGGCCCGCACCAACTACCTGTATGCCCGTGCCGTCGTGGGTCGCGAGTACGCGACGCCCGCGGTGATGCGCAGCGACCTTCACTGAAGTTCGCCGCGCGGCGCGGGCCACCGCCGCGCACTGCGAGCCTACTTGCCGGCGATGCCGAGCAACTCCACCTCGAATTGCAAGGTGGCATTCGGCGGAATGACACCCCCCGCGCCAGCCTCCCCGTAGGCGATGGCCGGCGGACACACCAGCAGCGCCTTGCCGCCCACCTTCATGCGCTGCACGCCTTCCGTCCAGCACTTGATCACCCGGTTCAACGGGAACTCGGCCGGCTCCTTGCGGGCGTAAGAGCTGTCGAACTCCTTGCCGTCGGCGAAGGTGCCGCGGTAGTGGACCCGGACACGGTCCGTGGCCGCCGGGCTCGCCCCCGTTCCCTCCTTCAATGAGCGATACACGAGGCCGCTGGGCGTGACCAGTGCGCCTTTCTGCTTCGCCGCGCTGGCGGCGAGGTCGGCCTGCGCGCAGGCGGACAGGCTGATCAGGCAGGCCGCAAGGCCGATCCATGGTGTCTTCAAACCGTGACTCCCGAGGTCAATGAGGGACGACCATCATCGCCGAAAGGCGCGACGAGTCCGGAACCTCGCTGCACTGCGACGCACTTGGAACACAGGCTTACGACTGGTGTTGGGTCGTGTCTTATTCGGAGGACGTGCAGAGAGTCCCTCTCTATAGGGTGGGTACGTGGCGATGTGCCACGCCACACAGGCGGTATCTCAACTGCCTGTTCCTATCATGACGACAAGCACCCTTACCTTCAGCGTTTCACTCGCCGCGACGGCTGCTGACCTGCGTGATGTTTGCGGCGTCCGGGCTCACGCCTATGGCCACCATGTGCCTCAGATGCAGCAAACCCTGGCCGAGCCCGATGCCACGGACGGCCAGCGCGGCACCGCGATCCTGCTGTGTCGCGACAAGGCCACCGGCGCGGCCACCGGGACCACCCGCATCCAGCGCAACGTCGCGGTACCGCTGTTGCTGGAAGGCAGCGTGATCCTGCCAAGGTGGCTGGCCGACGAGCCTCGCGCCGAACTCACCCGGCTGGCCGTGACGCCCGGCGCCGATCCGCAGACCCGGCTGATGCTGATGAAGGCCGCCTACCTGTACTGCCTGGCGAGCCAGGTGCGCTGGATGGTGATCGGTGCGCGCAGCAATGCGCTGATCAGGATCTACCAGGGGCTGGGCTTCACCGATGTGCTGGGGCCTGACGATCGTGTGCCGCTGGTGCACGCCGGCAACCTGCCGCACCGCATCCTGGCCTTCGACGTCGTGGCCGCCGAGCGGACCTGGCTGGCCTCGGGCCATGGGCTGTATCCGTTCATGATCGAGACCTTCCACCCGGACGTGCACCTGTTCCCGAGAGAATCCATGCCGCCTCTTCACGGTGAGGTTCGTCAGGCAGCATGACATCCGATGAGGGCAGCGCGCCGCCCCATTGCGCCAGGACCTGCATCAATTCCTGGCGGTTGAAGGGCTTGGCGAGCAGGTCGTCCATGCCGGCATCGGCGCAGGCGCGCCGGTCCTCGTCGGTCGAAGTCGCCGTGATCGCGATGATCGGAACCCGGGTCAGGCCCAGCGTCTGCTCCTGCGCCCGGATTTCGCGGGTGGCGGTCTGCCCGTCCATCGTCGGCATCTGGCAGTCCATCAGCACGAGGTCGGGTCGCTGCGATTCGCGCAGCGCCCGCCCGACGGCATCGTGCCCATTGCCAACGCGCTCGTGGGCCAGTCCTTGCTGTTTGAGGTAGGCGCAGACGATCAGCGCGGAAACGTCGTCGTCCTCGGCGACCAGCACCCGCCGCAGATCGATGACCGGCGTTGCTGGCGCCGCGCCGTCTGCCGCCTCGTCGGGTGCGGCGGCGGCTGGAAGCTGGGCGCTGAACAGGAACTGCGAGCCGACACCGGTCTTGCTGTGCACTCTGAGCGAGCCGCCCATCGCTTCGGCCAGCTCGCGGGCGATGAGGAGGCCCAGGCCGCCATGGTTGCGCGAAGCGGGACTGACCTCGGAGTCCGGCGCCGAGGGCACCTCGAACAGGCGGTCCTGGTCGGCCGGCGCGATRCCGGGGCCGGTGTCGATCACTTCGACCTCGACCATGTCGGGCGTGCTTCCGCGCCTCAGGTTGATTTCCACCCGGCCCTTCTCGGTGAACTTGATGGCGTTGCCCAGCAGGTTGTGCAGCACCTGCCTGAACCGCGCGGCGTCACCCACCACCCAGCTCGGGCGTGGAAACGCATGCGTCATCAGGAAGTCGAGGCCCTTGTCGGTGGCGCGCAGCGCGAACACGTCGGCCACCAGCCCGGCCTGCGTGACGATGTCGAACACTTCGTGCCGGATCGGGAAATGGCCCGTCTCGATGCGCGAGACGTCGATCAGGTCGTTGATCAGCCGCAGCAGGTGGGTGCCCGATGACTCGATCAACTCCAGGCGATGCTGCACGGCCGGCTCGGCCGCCTCGAGGTGAAGCAGCCGCGCGACACCCAGGATGCCGTGCAGCGGCGTGCGCAGCTCATGGCTGATGTTGGCCAGGAACTGGGTCTTGACCTCGATCTGGCGTTGCGCGAGCTCGAGCGCGGCCGCTTTCTCGCGGGCCAGCGCCTGGGCCTCGAGCCGCAGCAGGATGCTGGCGGTGAGCCGTTGCTCGGCCCCGCGTGCCGTGAGCAGCTGCAGCCCCAGCATCATCATCAGCCCGAGGCTGCCGACCACGCCGACCTGGTCGGCCCGCAGCGCCAGCCCGAGTGCGGTCGGCACCATGATCGGCCCCACATAAGCTGCCGTGGCCAGCAGCCGCGCCTGCAGGCCGAACGTGGCCACGCAGGTCACGCAGGCCAGCGCCGCTGCGACGAAGGACGACACCTGCACCGGCTGGTGCATCAACCACAGGCCGGCCAGGCCCCAGATCGCACCGTCGAGGGCGAGCAACCCGTAGGTCAGTTGACGCCAGCGACGGGTGGCCGGCAGGCCGGCGCGCGCATGCTTGTGGGCCGAGAAGATCCGCAACGCCGACACGGCCAGCTTGGCGACCATCCATCCGCGTACCCAGTCGACCGGGGTCGAGCCCGACCAGTAGATCGCCAGCAGCACCGCGAACGCGGTCGCCAGCAGCGTGCCGGCCCGCGTGTGGAGCAGCACCATGCGCAGCAATTCGGCCGCGACGTGCTCCGCGTGGGCGGCGTCCAGCGGCGGGATCGGCCTGGCCTCGCCGGGAGTGCCCAGGCCCGGGGCGTCGGCCGACATGCGATGTGGTGCCATGGGTTGTCTCCCTCGGCACGCAGTATGCGGCTGGGGCCGGCCGGTCGGCAGTCCGCCGTGCGCCGGCGCCGCCCGGTCGCTTCATTTCTGGACATACGTACACTCGTGGATTGCCTGTCCATCCCGATCCGATGACCATCCTGCTTGCCCCGATGGAAGGGTTGCTCGACTTCACGCTGCGTGACGTGCTCACGCGCGTCGGCGGCATCGACCGTTGCGTCTCCGAGTTCATCCGCGTCACCGGCACCTTGTTGCCGGAGCGTGTCTTCCTGCGCATCGTTCCGGAGCTGCGCCACGGCGGGTGCACGCCGAGCGGCGTGCCGGTCAGCGCGCAACTGCTCGGCTCCGATCCGGTTTGCCTGGCCGAGAACGCCGCGCGTCTGGCTTCACTGGGCCCGGCTGGCATCGATCTCAACTTCGGGTGCCCCGCGAAGATCGTGAACCGGCATGGGGGTGGGGCCGCGCTGCTGCAGGACCCGGAGCTGCTGGGGCGCATCGTCGCGGCGGTGCGGCGTGCGGTGCCGATGGCGATGCCGGTGACGGCCAAGATGCGCCTCGGCTTCGACGACGACCTGCGGGCCGTGGAGTGCGCGCAGGCCATCGCAGGCGCCGGCGCGGCCGAACTGGTCGTGCATGCCCGCACCAAGGCGCACGGCTACCGGCCGCCGGCCTACTGGGAGCGGGTGCATGCCGTGCGCGAAGCCGTGGCCATTCCGGTGATCGCGAACGGCGAGGTCTGGACGGTGGGTGATGCGCAGCGCTGCCGCGAGGTGTCGGGCTGCGATGCGCTGATGATCGGCCGCGGCATGGTGGCGGACCCGGGCCTGGCGCGCGCGATCGCCCGGCCAGGCACGTCGCTCGGCTGGGTGCAACTGCTGCCGCTGATGATGCATTTCTGGCAACTGGTGTGCGGACATGTCGAGCCGCGCCACCGTGCCGGTCGGCTCAAGCAGTGGTTGAACTACCTGCGCCGTCGCCATCCCGAGGCTGAAGAGGCCTACCAGACGGTGCGCACCGTCAACGACCCGCAGCTGCTCGAGTTGCATCTGCAACAGTGGTGCACTGCGAGTCACACACAAGCATACGAGCGACATCCGGCGCTTGCAGACCTGCACGCATAATCGTCCGACCCATTTCAAGGATCCTGACCCGTGAAAAGCCCGACCCGTGCCCTGTTGATCGCCGCCCTCGTGCTTCCGCTGCTGCATGCCTGTGGCGGCAACAGCGATGAGGACCAGGGGTCCGTGCGCCTGATCAATGCCACCACCGATTTTGCGCTGCTCGACGCCTCCCGCGACGACGACGGCATGGTCTACGGCGTGGCTGCCGGGACCAGCAGCGGTTACGCCCACCTCGACAAAGACAGCTACACCTTCAAGATCGCGCAGAGCGGTTCCGGCACCGTAGCGGCCAGTGTCGGAGGCTCGGTGTCGGCGGGCTCCCACTACGCGCTGCTGGCCTATGCAAGCGGCGCGTCACTGCAGGTCAGCTACCTGACGGAAGATGAAGGCGAGCCGAATTCGGGCCAGGCCAAGCTGCGCTTCATGAACGCCGCCGGCCTCGAAGCCGGCAATCTCGATGTGTATGTCGGCCATGTCGCATGCAATGCACTGGGCGCCACCGCCATTGCCGCTGCCAGTGGGCTGTCGACCTCGACCTCGGCGACGGCACCGACCGGCTATACCGCGTTCGGTGCCGGGTCGTACCACGTGTGCGTGACCGCTGCCGGCGGCAAGAACGACGTGAGGCTCGACATCCCGGCACTGACGCTCGGCGACAAGCAGATCGCCACGCTCGTGCTGACCCGCAGCAGCGGCGGCATGCTGGTGAACGGACTGGTCGTCACCCAGCAGGGGGCCGTGACCCCGAGCGCCAACCTGTCGACCCGTGTGCGTGTGGTCGCCAACACCCTGGTGTCGACCGACATGGTCAACGTTGCGGTCAACGGCACGACCGTTGCCAGCAACTCTTCGCCGGGCACGGTCGGTGGCTACCGTCTGGTGACGGCCGGCGCCCTGGCCGTCACGGTCAACGGTGCGGCCGTGAACGTCGGTGCCGCGACCGCACCGTCGGGCGGCGACCTGACCCTGCTCGTGACCGGCGACGTGAACTCGCCCCAGGTCTCGGTGATCACCGACGACAACACGCCGTCGACCAGTGTGTCGGAGCCGGTCAAGCTGCGACTGGTCAACGGCGTCAACGGGTTGACCGGCAGCGCGAACGCGACGCTCGACAGCGAGGTGATCGGCGACGACGTCGCATTCGGCACGGCTTCGTTGCCGGCCACGGTGGCCGCCAGCGCCGGGCTGGCCGACCTCGCCGCCAGCAACGGCGCGAGCCTGCTGTGGCAGCTGAAGGACCAGACCCTGTTGAGCGGGAAGGTGTACACCATCTTCCTGCTGGGCAACACCACGACGGTGGGCGCCGCGAGCACACTGCGCAACGATCGCTGAGGCGCCGCGTTCAGGGTTTCCCCCTCGGAGCCCATCGGCTTCAGGGGGATGTTTCGAGAGTCGTGACGGGTATAGTCGTCCGCATCCGGAGGTGCGGCGATGTTGTTGCAGCGCGCGTTCAGGGCCATCGATGTTCTGATGGTCGAAGACAATCCGGGCGATGTCCGCCTGACGCGCGAAGCGCTGCGCCGCACCGGACATGACCTGCGCCTGCACCATGCCGAGGACGGCCTCTGTGCGATGCAGTTCCTGCACCGCGACGCCCCTTACGAAGCGGCACCCCGGCCCGACCTCATCCTGCTCGACCTGAACCTGCCCCTGATGGGCGGTCGCGATGTCCTCGCGGCCATCAAGTCCGACGCATCGTTGCGGTCGATCCCGGTGATCGTGCTGAGCACGTCGCAGTCGGACGACGACGTCTCCCACGCCTACGACCTGCAGGCGAACTGCTTCATCAGCAAGCCGGCCGACCTGCACGAGTTCAACCAGGTCATTCGCAATATCGAGCGCTTCTGGCTGCAGACGGTGAGCCTGGTCGGGCGGGGGAGCGCGGCGTGAACGGGCTGCGCCGCGTGTTGCTGATCGAGGACAGCGCCGGCGATGCGCGCTTGATCAGGCACATGCTCTCGCAGTCGCGTACCGACGAGTTCACGCTGACGTGGTGCGAAAGCCTGGATGCCGGCGTGCAGTCGCTGGCGGAGCAGCACTTCGACGTGCTGCTGCTCGATCTCGGCCTCCCAGGCACCTGGGGTCTCGACACGATGCGCCAGTTGCTGGCGCAGCCGGTGAAGGTGCCGGCGCTGGTGGTGATGAGCGGACTCACCGACGAGGCGGTCGCGCTGGAGGCGATCCAGTCCGGCGCCCAGGACTACCTCGTCAAGGGCGAGGTCACCGCCGACCTGCTGTCGCGGGCGATCCGCTATGCGATCGGCCGGCGCCAGGCCGAGGAACTGGTGCAGGCCCACACCGCCGAACTGGTGGTCGCCCGCGATCGCGCGGAAGTGGCCAACCGGGCCAAGAGCGCGTTCCTCGCGGCGATGAGCCACGACCTGCGGACCCCGCTGAATGGCGTGCTGGGCTTTGCGCAGCTGCTGCAGCGCGACAAGAACCTGACCCAGCGGCAGCAGGCGGGCGTGAACGCCATCCGCCAGAGCGGCGAACACCTGCTGACCCTGATCAACGACATCCTCGACCTGGCGAAGATCGAGGCCGGCAAGTTCGAGCTGTGCCCGGCGGTGTTCGATCTCCCTCGCTACCTCGACGGCCTGGTCGAGCTGATGGGGGTCCGGGCGAGGCAGAAGCCTGCCTTGCAACTGGGGGCCGACCTGTCGGCCGGCCTTCCGGCGACGCTGCGCGCAGACGAGAAGCGCCTGCGGCAGGTGCTGCTGAACCTGCTCGACAACGCCGTCAAGTTCACCGAGCGCGGTGCGGTGACGCTGCGGGTGGGGCCGAGCGGGCCGCACGCGCTGCGCTTCGAAGTGCAGGACACCGGCTCCGGCATGGATACAGCGCAGCTGTCACGGCTGTTCCAGCCGTTCGAGCAGGTGGGAGGGCTCGAAGATCGCAATCGCGGCACCGGCCTGGGTCTCGCCATCAGCCGGCAGTTCGTGCGCCTGATGGGCAGCGAGATCCACGTGCAGAGCGCCAAGGGCGAAGGCACGCGATTCTGGTTCGACCTGGTGCTGGACGCTGCAGCGGATGAAGGAACGCCTGCGCCCGAATCGGACCGCGGCAGCGTGACGGGCTATGCCGGGCCGCGCCGCAAGATCATGGTGGTGGACGACGTGGCGACCAACCGCGCCTTGCTGCTCGACATGCTGGACAGCCTCGGCTTCGAACTGTGCGAGGCCGGCGGCGGCGCAGAGGCCTTGTCGCAGCTGGACAGCAGCATGCCGGACCTGATCCTGCTCGACATCCTGATGCCCCATGTCGGCGGCCTTGAAACCCTGGAGCGCCTGCGCGGGAGGCGAACTCAGGTGCCGGTGATCGCGATTTCGGCGAGCGCGTCGATCGATGACAAGGAGCGGAGCCTGTCGGCCGGCGCCAATGCGTTCCTGACGAAGCCGATCAACTTGCAAGCCCTGATCGACCAGATGGGCGCGCTGCTGAACCTGGCGTGGATTCAGGAGGCCAACGCGGCACCATCGGTGTAGAACCCGGGCACATCTAGCGCAGGATGTTCTGCGTGCGAGCGACCGCCTCGGTCCGGTTGCGAACGTTCATCACCTTGAAGATGCGCGACAGGTAGTTGCGCACCGTGTTTGGTGAAATGTTCAGCTCGGTCGAGATGCGCTTGTTGGGCATCCCCTGGCAGACGCATTTCAGAACGGCCGCTTCGCGGGGTGCGAGGTCGTAGGCGGCGGCAAGATTCTCTTCGGCGTAGGTCTGCTCGCTCGCCTCGATCTCCGAGGTGCCGGCGACGTGCGTCATCTCGTCCTCGGTCGGCATGTACTTGTTGCCGCCCAGCAGGGACGTCACCGCCTGCAGGATGTCGACGGCCGATCGCGACTTGGGAATGAAGCCCGAGACGCCCACGGCCACGGCGCTCGACACGAAGCGGCGGGTGGTGTGCGTCGAGAACACCGCGATCGGCGGGCACGCCGGCAGCCTTCGCAGGAACACGACGCCGTTCAGGCTGGGGCCGATGGGTGACGAGATGCCGAGCAGCACCAGGTCGACGGTTTCGTTCGAAAGGATGTTGCGTGCCGTCTGGAAATCGCCTGCGGCCAACGTGATCACCGGCCGCTCGAGCTTGTTCAGCAACAGGCTCACGGCGTCTCTGACGATCTCGTGGTCATCGACGATCAGAATCCTTGCTATTCCACTACTGCTGGTCATACCTGCCTCGATGTTGAAAAGATGAGAGTCCGGTCCCTGGATCTGGTGTGGTGCCACCTTGCGGCGGCGCCAACTTGTGGGCTCAGGCTGCTTGAGTCCTGATGCCGATGTTGAAACTGCCATGTGCAGGCAGCATGGGTGGTTCGTGCATCTTGTCTGCACAACCTGCGCCGCTTGTCTCTGAACGCTTGTGCGATGTGCCGGTGGCTTGCTCGCGCAGCACCGACAGCAAGGTGATGGCAGGTCCGGCGCTGCGCAGCGTCGATGAGTCGTGCGACTTGCTGGCTTGCCGCGCGCGAAGAATGTCTTCACGGCGTCGGGCCAACGCGAGTTCGCTTTGCAGCAGATCGATCTGGCTGTTCGCGTGCTGGAGGAATTCGCTGGTGGCGGCGCGCTGGGCGTCGAACTGGCGCCTCAGCAAGGACAGCCGCCGATCGAAGCACCGGCTTRCCTGCCACCACACGGCGATCAGTGTGGGCAGGAGCAGCAATGTCGCGGGCAGCAGCGTCGGCATGCTGGTCAAGGGGTTCGGAGAAAAATCCATGGTCTTTCCCGTTCGGTGAGACGGTCGCTGGGGTTCAGTGACCTGTCAGGTTGCTGTCTTGGGTGCCGTCATGATCTCGATTGCAGCTGCGTTTGGATATGGACGAATGCCGCGTCTGCCGCAGGTCAAAGTCAACAAATGCCAACTGCCATCGGTCACTGAAAATGCACAAGGATCAGGTTGAACTATCGATCGATTTGACCGCGAGCTCGATGAGCCCTTTGTCAACAATTGACAAGTGACCGGTGTCGTTTTGGCTGGGGCGGCGCGGCCGCTCGCGGCGGGCGTCTCAGCTGTCGGCGCGCATCGCGCCACGCACCAGCTGCAGCGCCGCCTTGGACTGGAACTGCTCTGCCAGCCGCTGCAGGCGCAACGCGAAGGAGCGGCACGACGGCGAGCTGGCCGCCAGCTCGGCGGCCTGCGTGGCGAGATCCTGCATGTTGCCGAACTGGGCCAGCTGCAGCAGCAGCTCGAGCTGCGCGCGATCGGGCACCTGGTCGGTTGCCGCATCGCCGGTCACCTCTTCCGGCAAGGCACGCTGCGCGGAGTCCGTTTCCAGCCACTCCAGCTGCAGCAGGCGGCCGATCGAGTTGATCAGCGCCGTCAGCGTGAACGGCTTGGGCAGGAAGGCATCGGCGCCGACATCCAGCGTGTGCTGATGGTCCGAGGCCGAGGCACTCGCCGAGATCGCGATGATGCGCACGTCGCGCAGCATCGGCATTTCGCGGATGCGCCGGGTGGTCTCGAAACCGTCCATCACCGGCATCACGCTGTCCATCAGGATGAGGTCGGGCCGGTGTTCCAGCGCGACCTGCAGGCCGGCGGAGCCGTCCGGCGCTTCGAGCATCTCGAACCCCTTGGCGCTCAGGAACGTGATCAGCGGCCGGCGGTTGGCTTCGGTGTCGTCGATGACCAGCAGCTTGCGCGGCGGGCCGCGATAGCCGGCGATGGTCTGCGCCAGGCGGTCGGTGGCGGCCGTCGTCGTGAGGGCGGTCTGTTCGAGCGGCAGGTCGAGTTCGAAGCAGAAATGGCTGCCGTGCCCGACCCGGCTGCTGACGATGATGTCGCTGCCCATCAGGGCCACCAGCTGGCGGCTGATCGCGAGACCCAGCCCGGTGCCGCCGAAGCGGCGCTGCACGTCGGCGGCCTGCTCGAAGGGCCGGAAGATGGCGCCGAGCTTGTCCGGGTCGATGCCGATGCCGGTGTCGTGGACCTCGAAGCGCAGCCGAACCTCGCGCGTGCTGCGATGCGCCTCGTGGATCACCAGCCCGACTTCGCCGGCCTCGGTGAACTTGACCGCATTGCTGAGCAGGTTCAGCAGGATCTGGCGCAGCCGCGTGCTGTCGACGGAGACGGCGAGGCTGTCGCTGCTGTGGTCCTCGAAGCGGAACGTCAACTCCTTTTCCTGGACCCGGATCCGGATGATGTCGGTGATGGCGCCGAGGAAGGTCTTCAGCATCACCGGCTCGGGAAAGAGTTCGAGGCGGCCGGCTTCGATGCGCGAGAGGTCGAGCAGGTCGTTGATCAGCAGCAGCAGGTGCTCCGCGCTCTGCTGGATGGTGCGCACGCCCTGCAGCTGCTCCTTGTCGAGCCGCGGATCGATCTGGAACAGCTGCGCGTAGCTCATGATCGCGTTCAGCGGCGTGCGCAGTTCGTGGCTCATGTTGGCCAGGAAACTGCTCTTGGCCCGGTTGGCCACCTCGGCCGATTCCTTGGCGGAGCGCAGCTCGGCGGTGCGCTCGCGCACCGTGAGCTCGAGGTTGGTCTGGTTGAGCTGCAGCTGCCCCAGCATCGCGTTGAATTGATCGACGAGTTCGCCCAGCTCGTCGCGGCTGCGCCGCAGCACGCGGCGCGGCGGCAGGCCCTGGTGGATGTCGCGCGCCACGCGCGCCAGGTCCTCGATCTGCGAGAGGCTCGCATGCAGCAGCACGGTCGCGAAGATCAGCCCGATCGCGAGCGAGGCGCCGAGCGCGCTGAGCAGCGGCAGCGACTGCCGCTGCCACTGCGACGCGGCCGTCGGTGCGACGCCGAACAGGCGCAGCTCGCCGGTGCGCACGCCGTCCAGCATGACATCCAGCGAGACGGTCAGCGCCATGCCGTCGGCATCGGGCAGCGGCTGCGATGCCGCATACGAGGCGAACAGGCGCCCGCGTGCGTCGTAGAGATCGGCGCGGTGGGCGGCGGTCTGGCCGCGCAGCGCCGACAGCGTCTCGCTGGCCGCCGCCGCGTTGCCGAACGCCAGCGCCGCGGCCGTGCCTTCGGCCATCACCGCGGCCAGCGCCTGCATCTGCAGGCGCGCCGCCAGCTGCTGTTCGGCGATCTGCCGCCCGACCTGCCAGCTGCCGAGCGCCAGCAGCCCGCAGGAGAGGCTCACCGCGAGCACCAGCACCGTCTTGCGGCGCAGCGGCACGTGCTGGCGGCCGAACCAGCGCGTGGCCTGGACGAGCCAGTGTCTCGAGGTGATACGCAGTCGTTGCATCACGGCGTCTTGTCTTGGTTGACGGAGCGGGCGAGCCGCAGCAGTTGCGGCGACAGCACCAGCCGGGCGCGCTCGGCCTGCGCCAGGTTGATGTCGAACTGCATGCGCTGGTCGCCCGTGAACAGCCGGATCGTTCCGCCGCTGTTCAGGAACAGCGGGTCGTCGCCGACGGTCAGCACCGGCAGCGACGCGACGGACTGCAGCAGCCCGCTGCGGTTCTCCGTCGTGCCCGACAGGTACAGCAGGTCGCAGCGCGAGACGTCGGCCGCACCGGGGACGATGCGGCGCAGCCGCACGGGCCGGCCGCGCACCAGCGTGTTGTCGGCCGTGGCGAACGCCTCGTACAGCGAATCGCCGGCCGACACGCAGAGCCGGAACGAATCGGTGGGAGCGCCTTCAGGCCAGCCGGTGTAGCGCGCGAAGTTCAGTGTGAAGGCCACCCGGATCACGTCGATGCGGGCGGCGTCGACCTGGGCCGTCGCGCCGCCCAGCGGCAGGCAGCACAGCACGGCGATCAAGCCGCGCCGCAGGGCCTGCGCCGTGGCGTCGAAGAGGGTGGCGTGGTTCAGCGGGCGTCCCGGCAAGGCGGCATCGAGGGCCATCGGAGGGGGCCATCTTGCCATGGGGAAGCCCGCCTCGCCGGGTCCGGCGCCTCACGGCTGGACCAGACCGCCGGCGTGCGGCGAGATCGTGAAATGGAAGGTCGTTCCTTCGCCGGGCAGCGAGCTCACCCAGATGCGCCCGCCGTGGCGCTCGACGATCTTCTTGCACAGCGTGAGCCCGATGCCGGTGCCGTCGTAGCGCGAGCGGCTGTGCAGCCGCTGGAACAGCACGAAGACCCGCTCGAAGTGGGCCGGCGCGATGCCGATGCCGTCGTCGCTGACGGTGAAATGCCAGTCGTCGCCGTCCTGCCGCACGCCCACGTGCACCTTCGGGCCCGGACCGCTGCGGAACTTGATCGCATTGCCGATCAGGTTCTGGAACAACTGCACCAGCTGCGTCTGGTCGGCCGCCACCAGCGGCAGTTCGTCGTGCGTCACGACCGCCTGGCTCTCCTGGACGGCGACGTGCAGGTTGCGCAGCGCCAGCTCGAGCACCTCGGCGCACGGCGTCTGCTGCAGCGGCCGCTCCTTGCTGACGAGGCGCGAATAGTGCAGCAGGTCGTTGATGAGCTTCTGCAGCCGTTTCGCGCCGTCCACCGCATAGCCGATGAACTCGCGGCCGTCGTCGTCGAGCCGGTCCTGGTAGCGCTCCTCGACCAGCTGCAGGTAGCTCGCGATCATCCGCAACGGCTCCTGCAGGTCGTGCGAGGCCACGTATGCCAGCTGCTCCAGCTCGGTGTTCGAGCGCCGCAACGCGGCCTGCGTGCGCTCGTGCGCCGCGATCTCCTCGCGCAGGCTGGCGTTGCGCGCCTCGACGCGGCGCTGCAGCTGGTGCAAGGTCAGGTGCAGCCGCATGCGGGCGATGACTTCCGCGACATCGAGCGGCTTGGTCACGTAGTCGACCGCGCCGACCGAGAAGCCGGTGAGCTTGTCGGGCGTTTCGGCCAGCGCCGTCATGAAGATCACCGGGATGTGGCTCGACGCCGGGGCGGCCTTCAGCCGGCGGCAGGTCTCGAAGCCGTCCAGCCCCGGCATCATCACGTCGAGCAGGATCAGGTCGGGGTGGACCAGCGCGGCGCGCTCGATCGCGTCCTCGCCGTCCTGGGCGACGGCGACACGGTAGCCGTGGTGCGTCAGGAAGCGCGCGGCGGCCTCCAGGTTCGCCGGCAGGTCGTCGACCACCAGGATGGTCTGCGCCGCGCCGGGCGGTGCGTCGTCCGCATCGTGCGGCGGTGTCTGGGGCAGCGGCGTCTCTTGCAATGTCATGGCGCTCACGGTGTGGCTCCTGCGGTGGCATCGGCGACGCGGGCATCGTCGATGCGGAAGGTTTCGACATGCGAGCGCAGTGCGTCCGACGAGGCGCGCAGCGAGCGCACCGCCTCGGCCGTCCGGTCGATCCGGTCGGTGCTCTGCTGCGCACCTTGTTCCAGCGACACCAGTGCGGCGTCGACGTTGCCGATGCAGCGGTTCTGCTCGTCGGCGGCGTTCGAGATCGAGCCGAGCAGCCCGGTCAGCTGCTGCGCATTGGCGACCAGCTCGTTCATCTTCAGGCTCGCATCGCTGCTGATGCGCGTGCTGCTCTCGACCCGTTGCACGTTGGTGTCGATCAGGCCGCGGATCTCGCGCGCGGCCGACGCCGAGCGATCGGCCAGCGTGCGCACCTCGGCCGCCACCACCGCGAAGCCTTTGCCGGCGTGGCCCGCGCGGGCCGCCTCGACGGCTGCGTTCAGCGCCAGCAGGTTGGTCTGGAAGGCGATCGTGTCGACGACCCGCGTCACGTCGGCGATCGTGGTCGACAGCTCGCGCAGCTTGGTCATCGTCTGCACCTGGCTGCGCACCGCATGCTGGCCGGCGTGCGCGGCCTGTACGTTCGCGTCGCACAGGCGGGCCGCCATGTCGACCACCGTGCGGGTGTGCCCCGCGGCGTGCGAGATGCGCTGAATCGCGGTGGCGCACTGCTGCATGTGGCCGCGCGAGGCCTCGTTGCCGGCCACCAGCTGGCGGGCGTGGCCGTCCAGGCTCGCGCTCGCGTCGAGCACCTGGCCGCTCACCTGGCGCACGTCGCCGACGATGCCGGAGAACGACTGCTGCAGCGCCTTCGCCGCGACGATCAGCCGGGCCGCCTCGTCACGCCCCCAGGCCGTCGGCGAGCCGGTCAGGTCGCCGTGCTGCATGCGCGCCATGTGGCGCGCCACCACCTCGAGTCCGCCCTGCGTGGCCTGGCGGAACGACCAGAACAGGTAGGCGGCGAGCAGCAGGCTGCCCGCCAGCATCGAGACCACGGTGTTGCGGCGCACACCCGTGTCGTGCAGCCGCTGCTGGAGCAGCCGCTCGGTGGCAGACAGCGCCTGCCTGTTCAGCGTCCAGTAGCCCTCGAACGCGCGCGTGCCGGCCGCCTTGAAGCGGGCCGCGTCGCCCTTGACGGCGCTGCCCAGCAGGTAGCGGCGCGAGAGCCCGCGCAGCTCGGCAGCGGCCGGGATGCCCTTGTCGAGCCCGAGCTCGGCGCGCAGCGGCTCGCTCAGCTTGAAGGCCTTGTCGAGGTGATCGGACACCTGGGCCTCCAGGTATTCCATCACCGGCAGCGCATCGGACAGCAACCGTTGCTGCGGCGCGGAAATCTCGCCGACCGCCAGGACCTGCTCGCCCAGCGACAAGGCCTGCCCGATCCGGTCGGCCAGCTCGGGAACGGCGGCCACGGCGCCGGCCACGATCCGGCCGGTCGTCAGGTCGGGGTCCTGCGACAGGCTGGACTGCTCCATCACCACCCGCACCAGCGCCTGCTGGTCGGCGACCAGCTGCGTATAGCGTTCGTACAGTTCGGTCGCGTCCGCCCCGCGCGGCGGTGCGGCCGGCAAGTCCGCCGCCACGGCCTGGAACGGCGCGGCCGCGTCGAAGACCTCGCCCATCGACCGGTGCGTGGCCTGCAGCCGTCCGTGGAGCTGCCGATAGTCCGCCTGGTCCTTCGGCCAGCTGCTCGCGGCATCGAGCCCGGCCGCCTGCATCGCGCGCTGGCGCTGGGCCTGCGTGAAGCGCACCAGCGGCAGCGCATCCTGCAGGTAGCGCAGGCCTTGCAGCTCGCGCTCGGTGGCGACCAACGCGGCCGCCATGTCACGCAGGTAGACGGTGCCGAGCATCGTGATCGGCACCATGAACACTGCCGAGATCATCAAGGCCTTGGCGTTGAAGGACAGATGGCGGAACAGGCGGACCCCGGGCGCCCAGATGCCGTGGTAACGGAAGAACTCCCACGGCCCGCCGGGCGGCCCGGCGTTCCTCGACACGGCGCGCTGCTCGGCAGGGCGGACGGACGCTGGCAGGCCGTCGGCGGTGGCGGGTGTCGCGGATGACATGGGTTACTGCTTCCTGTTCCAGAGGGTCACGTGTCGGAACGTTATGTCTCCGACTGTTGACAAATATCGCCGCCCCGAGCGTTTTGGTGAACGCTTCATTTGTCAACGAATGACAACTGATGGAACCGCAGCCGCCCTGGCCGGCCAGTTGGCAGTTGTTGACAAAGCAGGGGTCCGTTTGACGCGCACGGCGACGAAAACCGGTTCACATTTCCGTCGCTTGTTCTTGCTCAAAAGAAAGGAATTCACCATGAACTGGATGCGTCCGTGGGCCCTGGCCCTGTGTCTGTCGAGCCTGGGTTGGAGCGCTGCCGAGGCGGTCGACGACCCGCAGGTGGCGACGCCGCAGGACCGGCAGTGGTTGCTGCCCGACGCGCCGCCGCACCCCGGCGACAACGCGCCGACCGCCGCCCGCATCGAGCTGGGCAAGATGCTGTTCTTCGATGCCCGCCTGTCGTCGGAGCGCAACCTGTCGTGCGCTGGTTGCCACAGCCCGCTGTACGGCTGGTCGGACGGCCTGGGCACCGCCAAGGGATTCCGCAGCAAGGTGCTGGGCCGGGCGTCGCCGACCATCGTCAACAGCGGCTACAACACCATCCAGATGTGGGACGGCCGCCGCGCGACGCTCGAGCACCAGGCGATGGGGCCGATGGAGTCGATGGACGAGATGGCGATGAACCTCGACGCGCTGTTCGCCTGGCTGGCCGTCAACCCGAGCTACCAGGCCGCCTTCGCCGCGGCCTACCCGGGCGAGGCGATCGACAAGACGACGACCTCGAAGGCGATCGCGGCCTTCGAGCGCACGGTGGTCAGCAACGACTCCCCGTTCGACCGCTGGCTGCGGGGCGATCGCCACGCCATGACAGCCCGCCAGGTGAGCGGCTTCCGGCTGTTCGCCGATCCGGCCAAGGGCAATTGCGCCGCTTGCCACCAGGCGCCGAACTTCACCGACAACGGTTTCCACAACATCGGCCTCGCGTCGTGGGGTCAGGAAAACCCGGACGTCGGCCGTTTCGCGATCAAGCCGGTGGCGTCGCTGAAAGGCGCGTTCAAGACGCCGACGCTGCGCGACGTGGCGCTGACCGCGCCGTACTTCCATGACGGGTCGGCCAGGACGCTGCTCGACGTGGTGGCGCACTACAACCGCGGCGGCGAGGTTCGCACCAACCTGTCGGCGAGCGTCAAGCCGCTGTCGCTGTCGAACGACGAGATGCGCGACATCGTCTCCTTCATGGAGGCGCTGACCACGCCGGCCAAGCCGTTCACGCTGCCGACCTTGCCGGCCAACTGATGTCCAGGAGCCATTCCATGCAGTTCCCCATGCAGTTCCATCCTCTCCTGGTGGCCGGCGCCGTCGTGTTCGCCAGCCTGCCGGCCGGTGCTGCCGAGCATGTGCTGGCGCAGAAGGGCAAGGCCTTCTCCGTCAAGAAGCTGCAGGTGAAGGTCGGCGACACCGTGAAGTTCGTCAACGAGGATCCGTTCGCGCACAACGTGTTCTCGCTGTCCGATGCGAAGAGCTTCGACCTCGGCTCGTTCGGGCAGGGCGGCTCGAAGACGGTCACGCTCGACAAGCCCGGCACCGTCGAGGTCGAGTGCGCGGTCCACCCGGACATGCGCATGGTGATCGAGGTCAGCAAGTGAAGCCCCACGACAGCCGCGCGCTGTGGATCGGCGCGCTGGTCGTCGCGTGCCTGCTGAGCTGGGCCGGTGGCGTGCGCGCCGAGCCGCTGCCGCGCGACAGCCGCGAGGCGGCGGTGTTCCGCGGCGGGCTGGTGTTCGCGAACTACTGCGTCACCTGCCACGGCATCAACGCCGACGGCAATGGCCGCGCCGCCCGGCTGTACGACCCGCGGCCGGCCAACCTGCGCACCACCGACAAGAACGACGCCTACCTCGGCCTGATCGTCAAGATGGGCGGGCAGGCGCTGGGCCGCTCGCCGTTCATGCCGCCGTGGGGCGCCGAGCTGACCGAGGAGCAGATGCGCGACATCGTCGCCTACGTGCGCTCGCTGAACCTGCGGGCCGACGCGACGCCGTAGTCCTGCAGTCAGGCTCTTCGCTTTGGTTTTTCGAAAACAGTTCCAACCCACTGGATCAGCAGGGGTGGTGCGAACGTTCCTGCCAGAGGAATACGGGGCGAGCCGCCATCCACGGGCAGAATTGGGCGGCATGAGACACACGTCCTCACCCCCACGACTGACAGCCTTCGGCCTGTACTCGCCGGTGCAAAACCGCGCTGAATACGAGCGCTTCGTCGAACGTCGGGCTGCTGAGCGGGACCCGGCGAATTACTCACAGGAGACCATTGATTTCCTCACCCGATGTCGGCGTGAAGTTCCGAGGGCGCACACTGAAGCCGACAGGCAGGAAATCTGGGAGGAGTTTGAGAGTTCGCTGGCGATGGCTGTACTTGTCGAGGTCCTGGCGGAGAACGTTGATTCCAAGTTTGACGTGGGCGACTTTGTGCAATTCGATCCCGGGGTGCGCGAAGGCTGGTCGCAGTGTGCTTGGCAGGAGACGTACCTCACCGATGACGGCAGCGCCGTGCTCTCGGGCCAGCCGCCGCCGAAGGCGCCGTTGCTGCCTCGCTTCCGAGTCGCGTTCTACATTCACAACTGGCGCCGTCGCTTGGGGTTGCTGTCGAGCTATGGTTGCCTCGAGTTGCCACGTGTGAAACCTATGCCTAAGCGCCTATGGGAGTTGGTGCCGTACCAGAGCGTAGGTTGAAAGCCGGTGAGCACCGACATACCACCCGCAACCGGCTCAGGCACCAGTCAAACTTGACCGCCCGTGGTCGGCCACTTGCAGTCGGACCCCAGGGCACTTTGAGAAAGGCGTTTGCCGACCATTGGTGAAGTTGTGTCGGCAAACGCCAGCGCATGTGGCTCAAGCAAATCCTCATGCAGCTTGATCGACTTGCTACGTCTTGACCAAGGTAAACACGACTTCGTACAGGCCGGGCGACGCAGTTCCGAGCGCCTTGTTGCGGGCGATGAAACCCTCGTCCTGCAGCTTTTCGAAGACTAGTTTCCAGGCGTCAAAGCTGTCGCACTGCGCATAGTTGACGACGCGTGTGCCGTCTCGCTCTCGATGGATGCTGGCCGATCGCCAGCCCGGTACGTCCCGCACGGCGTGCGCGGCTTCCTTGAGGAGATCGATCAGCGCTTGCTGGTGATCCGGTGTGGTGGTGAAGACGTTGATCTGTGTGACGACCTTGTCGTCAGCAACGATGGTAGGCATGACACTTCCCTTTTCAGAAGCGCTTCTTCGGCCGCGGGCAATCGATGGAACCGTGCACGAACAAGCGCAGTGGCGCAAAGCGCACCACGGGCTTGTCGCGGGTTCTCGCCGGAGCTGAACAGGTTCTTCCTTGCGGAAGGGATCGGGCTTACCAACTTACCGATCCGGCCCTTTCTCGACGCTGGAATTTTACAGTGGTGGCCCTGCACGGGGGTATGAACGCTGCTTGTCATCGCCAACCACTCGACTCCCGATTTCCGAATGCCGGCGACCGATTCGAAGCGCCCCGGCATGCATCGGCAGCGTCCGCTTTTCGGCGACCAATCTGTTGAACAGACTTCGTTGGCACCGCATATCCTCGCCCGGGACATCGCAAATCGTCAGCCATGCAGAAGCCCTCCCCACGCCAACTTGGGTACATCATCGGGTCGTCGCTCAGCAACGGCCCGATGGTGCAACTCGCCACTCCGGGCCTGTCAGCCAGATCGAGCTTGAGTTCATGGATCGCTTGCTCGATCTCGGCGACGACACGGAGAGCCGCGTCGCTGCCTGCGGTCGCCTCGGCTTGACAACGCCAAAGCACCTTTGGCACGTCTATGTTGCAACTGCCAGCCGGGAGCTCAAGGCAACTGGACGCACGATTTCTGCCAGTTGAATGGACAGAACAGGTGCGGCGCGCTCAGCCCTGTGCCCAGAACACCGCGAACCACCCCTGCGGATCGGTCCAGTGCCGCATCTGGCGGAAGCCCGATTCGCGCAGCAGTGCCTCGAAGCTCGCCAGCGTGTACTTGTACGAACTCTCGGTGTGGATGCGCTCGCCGGCCGCGAAGTGCCGGCTGTGCCCGGCCCAGCGCACGTCCAGCTCGCGCACCGCCTGCAGGTGCATCTCGATGCGCGACAGCCCGGTGTCGAAGCGCGCCACGTGCTGCCAGTCGGGCAGCTGGAAGTCAGTGCCGATGCGCCGGTTCAGGTGCGGCAGCAGGTTGCGGTTGAATGCCGCGGTGACGCCGAGCGCATCGTCGTAGGCAGCTTCCAGCAGGTGCGCCGGCTTCACCAGGTCGATGCCGATCAGCATGCCGCCGCCGCGCGCCTGCTCGCGGGCGCCGGCCAGCAGCCGCGAGGCCTGTTCGGGCGTGAAGTTGCCGATGCTCGATCCGGGGTAGAAGAACACCGGCCGGTCGCGCAGCAGCTCGTTCGGCAGCACCAGCGCATTCGCGAAGTCCATGCCGAGGCCGGTGACGTTCAGCGCCGGGTGCGCGCGTTGCACGCCGGCCAGCGCCTCGCGCAGGAAGTCGACCGAGATGTCGATCGCGACATAGCGCGACGGCTTGAACTCCGGGAACAGCCGCACCGCCTTCGCGCAGTTGCCGGCGCCCAGGTCGATCAGCGTCATCCCGCGGCCGATCGCGTCGGCCATCTCGCCGGCATGCAGGTCGAAGATCGCGGCTTCGGTGCGGGTCGGGTAGTACTCGGGCAGTTCGGTGATCGCCTCGAACAGGTGCGAGCCCAGGCTGTCGTAGAAATACTTGGGCGCGACCTCGGCCCGCGCCTTCAGCAACCCGGCCGTCACCTCGGCCAGCGTGGCGGTCTCGGGCGGCAGCTTGTTCTGCATGAACTGCGGCTGCAGCGGTGCCGTGCGGCCGGGCAGACCGACCAGCGACGGGCGGCGGCCCGGGTCGGCGGAGGCGGTATCGCGGGGGGTGTCTCGGGCAGTATCTCGGGCGGTGGTGCGCAAAGCCAGCAACGGGTCCATGCAGGGTCTCCTCGGGGTGGGGGGCATCTTGCCGGATGCCGATAAACGTTGTCGACCCAAGGTCGTAGGACTTACAGCCGTCGAGGTGTAGGAATCTGGCGCCGAAGGGGCCGCGGGGCGCGGCCATAATCCCGGCCGGGCCCATTTCCAGTCAGGCCCCCGAACACCCACCCGGAAAGCGCCCTCGATGCAGATCGGTTTTTCCATCAACGAAGTGCTTTGCCTGCTGAGCCTGGCCACCGGCGCCTGCTGGTTTGCCTGGCGCCGGCGCCTCGCGCGCACGCCCGCGCCGACGCGCAAGCCGCTGTGGGTCAGCTTCGGTGCCGAGCTGTTCTTCGTGGTGGCGCTGATGTTCACCTGCCGCGTCGCGGTGGCCGACTGGCCGAAGGTGCCGTCCGGTTCGATGGAGCCGACGCTGCGGGTCGGCGACTACCTGCTCGTCAACCACCTGGCGTACGGCCCGCGCCTGCCGTTCACCAACACCGCGATCGAGTTCGGCAAGCCGCAGCGCGGCGATGTCGTCGTGTTCCGCTTCCCGCGCAACGTCTCCGAGTTCTACGTGAAGCGGCTGATCGGCATGCCGGGCGACGTGGTGCGCTTCCAGGACGGCGCGGTCAGCATCAACGGCGCGCCGTTCGAGGTCGAGCCGGTCAGCGACGGCAGCGAGGCCGGCGTGCGCGAGGAAGACCGCGGCCAGTGGCTGCAGAAAGAATCGCTGCCCGGGCGCGAGCACCTGATCAAGATCAACCCGTTCGTGCTGGGCAGCATGGCGGTCGACCTGCAGCAGCCCGACCTCGGCCGGCAGTGCGTCAACGAGCGCCGCGGCGCCTGGCACTGCACGGTGCCCGAGGGTCAGTACATGATGCTGGGCGACAACCGCGACAACTCCGAAGACTCCCGCCGCTGGGGCTTCCTGCCGCATTCCGAGGTGTATGGCAAGGCGGTGCGCGTGCTGTTCAACCTGTCCGACATGTCACGCTTCTGGACACCGCTGTGAGCACTGCATCTTCCACTGACCTGCAAGGCAAGCGCATCGTGCTCGGCCTGACCGGCGGCATCGCCTGCTACAAGGCCGCCGAGCTGACGCGCGCGCTGGTGAAGGCGGGCGCCTCGGTGCAGGTCGTGATGACCGAGGCGGCCGAGCAGTTCATCACGCCGGTCACGATGCAGGCGCTGTCGACCCGGCCGGTGTTCACCAGCCAGTGGGACGCGCGCGAGGCCAACAACATGGCCCATATCAACCTGACGCGCGAGGCCGATGCGGTGCTGATCGCGCCGGCCAGCGCCGATTTCATCGCCCGGCTGGTGCAGGGCCGGGCCGACGACCTGCTGAGCCTGCTGTGCCTCGCGCGGCCGATCGCCAACTGCCCGCTGCTGGTGGCGCCGGCGATGAACCGCGAGATGTGGGCACACCCGGCGACGCAGCGCAACATCGCCCAGCTGCGCGCCGATGGCGCCACCGTGCTCGGCCCGGGCAACGGCGACCAGGCCTGCGGCGAGATCGGCGACGGCCGCATGCTCGAGCCGCTGGAGCTGCTGGAGGACGTGGTCTCGTTCTTCGCGCCGAAGCGGCTGCGCGGCCAGCGCCTGCTGATCACCGCCGGGCCGACCTTCGAGCCGATCGATCCGGTGCGCGGCATCACCAACCGTTCCAGCGGCAAGATGGGCTTCGCGATCGCCCGCGCGGCGCACGAAGCCGGTGCCGAGGTGACGCTGGTGGCCGGCCCGGTGCACCTGCCGACGCCGCGCGGCGTGCGCCGCATCGATGTGCAGACCGCCCAGCAGATGTTCGACGCGGTGCTGCCGCTGGCGGCGCAGCACGGCGTGTTCGTCGCGACCGCGGCGGTGGCCGACTGGCGGCCGGCCTCGCTGTCGGACCACAAGATCAAGAAGAACGGCAGCAAGGTCGCACCGACCTTCGAGCTGACCGAGAACGCCGACATCCTGGCCGCCGTCGCGAAGCTGCCCGACCGGCCGTTCTGCGTCGGCTTCGCGGCCGAGAGCCACGACCTGTCCAGGCATGCCCGCGAGAAGCTGCAGCGCAAGAACGTGCCGCTGATCGTCGGCAACCTGGGGCCAGCGACCTTCGGGCGTGACGACAACGCGCTGCTGCTGGTTGACGCCCAGGGCGAGCGCCAGCTGCCGCATGCCGACAAACTGACGCTCGCGCGCACGCTGGTGGACGAGATCGCGGCGCGGCTGTCCTCTTCCACTTCCACTCCTCGACCCGCATGACCCCGATCGACCTGAAGGTGCTCGACCCGCGCATGGCCGAGCAACTGCCGGCGTACGCGACCCCCGGCAGCGCCGGCCTCGACCTGCGCGCCTGCCTCGACGCGCCGCTGGTGCTCGAGCCCGGCCAGACGCAGCTGATCCCGACCGGCCTCGCGATCCACGTCGCCGATCCGGGGCTGGCGGCGATCATCCTGCCGCGCTCGGGGCTGGGCCACAAGCATGGCATCGTGCTCGGCAACCTGGTCGGGCTGATCGATTCCGACTACCAGGGCCAGCTGATGGTGAGCTGCTGGAACCGCGGCCAGTCGGCCTTCACGATTGCGCCGATGGAGCGCATCGCGCAGCTGGTGATCGTGCCGGTGGTGCAGGCGAGCTTCCGGGTGGTGGACGAATTCGGCACCTCCGACCGCGGGGCAGGGGGCTTCGGCTCGACCGGCAAGCACTGATTTCTTGCCGACGCCGTGAAATCCTCGCGGCGGCTGGCGGTTGGTTTACCGACCCGCAATAAACTTGTCGAAATGCTTTGATAGGCTAAGCATCTCGTCCAGTCCTGCGAAGGCAGCGCCCCGCCGTGGCCTCTCTTGCCAGACCTCCAGCCAAGCCCGAACCGACCAGCCCCGCGCCCGACGCCAGCCGCGTCGCCGCCGAGGTGCTGAGCGTCGTGCCCGACGTGATGAACGCCATCCGCATGGGCATGCGTGGCAACCTGGATGCCGGCCTGTCGGTGCCGCAATTCCGCTGCCTGGGCTTCATCGGCCGGCACGCCGCCTGCTCGATCAGCGATGTCGCCGGTTTCCTCGGCGTCACGCTGGCCACCGCGTCGTCGATGGTCGACCGGCTGGTGCGCGCCAGCTACGTCTCGCCCACCACCGCGCAGGCCGACCGCCGCCGCACCGAGCTGCGGCTGAGCGCCGAAGGCAAGTCGCTGCTGGACGGCATCCGCCGTGGCGCCCGCGMTGACCTCGCAAAAACCTTGTCCGACGCCACGCCGGCGGAACTGGCGGTCGTGATGCAGGGTCTGGCCATCCTCAAGGCCAGGTTCGTCCATGACTGACACCGCATCGCCCACGGCTGCCGCCGAGCAGGTCGCCGCCGAACGGATCGCCGAAGGGCGCCGCCGCTTCCGCCGCCTGTTCGGCGCGGTGATGCTGCCGATGTTCCTCGCGGCCGTCGACCAGACCCTGCTCGCCACCGCCACACCGGTGATCAGCCGCGAGTTCGGCGGCCTGCGCGACACCTCCTGGCTGGCCGTCTCGTACCTGCTCGCGTCGGTGATCGTCGTGCCCTTGTACGGCCAGCTGGGCGACCAGTTCGGGCGGCGCAAGCTGCTGTCGCTGGCCACGCTGATGTTCGCACTCGGCTCGCTGGGCTGCGGCCTGGCGACCGGGCTGTGGTGGCTGGTGGCCGCGCGCACGCTGCAGGGGCTGGGCGGCGGCGGGCTGATGACGCTGTCGCAGGCGCTGATCGGCGAGGTCGTCTCGCCGCAGCGGCGCGCGCGCAGCCAGGGCTATTTCGCGATCGTCTTCACGCTGGCCAGCGTCGGCGGGCCGGTGATCGGCGGGCTGGTGGTGCACCACGCCAGCTGGCGCTGGCTGTTCCTGGTCAACCTGCCGCTGTGCGCACTGGCGCTGTGGCGGCTGCATGCGCTGCGCGCCGACGACGTGCCGCACGAGCGCAAGGGCCCGCCCGACGTGCAGGGCATGTTGCTGTTCGCGCTGGCGATGGGGCTGAGCCTGTTCTGGCTGTCGTCGGCCGGGCACCGCTTCGAATGGGTGTCGGCTGCCAGCGCGGCGATGCTGGCGGCCATCGTCGCGCTGTGGGCGGTGTTGCTGCGCGTCGAGCGCCTCGCCGCGCGGCCCTTCCTGCCGATCGAGTTGATGCGGCTGCCGCCGGTGCGCTATGCGGTGCTGACGGTCGTCGGCTTCGCGTCGGCGATGTTCGCGATGGTGTTCTACCTGCCGATCTACCTTCAGCTGTCGCTGCACGCCGATGCGGCCGAATCCGGCCTGCTGCTGCTGCCGCTGACGGCCGGCATCGTCGGCGGCGCGACCCTCACGTCGCGGCTGATCGTCTGGACCGGCCGGCCGACGGCGATCCCGATGGGCGGGCTGCTGCTGGCCGCCGCCGGCCTGCTCGGCATGGCACTGCTGCCGCCCGACAAGCGCACACTGATCGGCCTCGGATTCACCACCGGGCTGGGCCTGGGCAGCGTGATGTCGGTGATGCAGATCGTGACGCAGACGGCCTCCGGCCCCGCGCGGCTGGGTGCCGCGGCGGCCACCATGTCTTTGGCTCGCACGCTGGGTTCCTCGATCGGCGCGAGTGCGTTCGGCGCGCTGATCTTCGGGTTGATCGGGAGCAGCGATGCGCTGCACGCGGCCCAGGATCCGCATGCACAGCAAGACCTGCGCGTCGCGTTCGAGGTCGCCTTCGGCTGTGCCGCCGCCGTGTGCGTGCTGGCCGCCTGGGCCGCCAGCCGGGTGCCGGCGCTGCGCTTCCATCCCGGGGCCGAGGGCCGGGCCGATTTTTCCGAATGACTTGACGACGGGCAGTTCATGAACAAGAGCTTGGTGGGTTGGGTGATCGCCGCAGTGGTCGTGGTGGCAGGGGTCGGCTACGGCCTGGCATCGCGCGGCAAGGGCGAGGGCGCTGCGGCGGCCCCGTCGGCGGCGGCCTCGGGCGCGGCGGTCAGCGTCAGCACCGTGCGGGCCCAGCAGCGCGACTACGACGTCACGCTCGAAGCCACCGGCAGCGTCACCGCGCTGAACAGCGTCGACATCCGCCCGCAGGTCGCCAGCACCATCACCCAGGTGCACATCAAGGAAGGCCAGTTCGTGAAGGCCGGCGAGCTGCTGTTCACGCTCGACGCGCGCACCGACGAGGTCAACGTCGCGAAGGCGCAGGCCCAGCTCGAGAAAGACCTGGCCTCGCTGGCCGACGCACAGCGCCAGCTCACCCGCAGCAAGGACCTGCTGGCGCAGAACTTCGTCTCGCAGAGCGCCGTCGACAGCAGCCAGACGCTGGTCGAAGGCTCGCAGGCGGTGGTGTCGTCCGATCGCGCCGCGCTGGCCGCCGCCAAGGTGGCGCTCGGCTACAACCGAATCGTCGCGCCAGGGGCCGGCCGCGCCGGCGCGATCAACGTGTTCCCCGGCAGCTCGGTGCAGCCGGCCACCAGCACGCTGGTCACGCTGACGCAGATCGACCCGATCGCGGTCGGCTTCAACCTGCCCCAGCGCAACCTCGGCGAAGCGCTGCGCAACCTGCAATCGGGCCGTGGCGTGGTCACGGCCGTGCTGCCCGAGGGCCGCGGCACGCTGACCGGCAAGCTGCAGTTCGTCGACAACAACATCGACGCGTCGTCCGGCACCGTCAAGGTGAAGGCGGTGTTCGACAACAAGCAGCAGACGCTGTGGCCCGGCGCGTTCGTCAGCGTGCGCCTGGTGGTCGAGACGCTGAAGGGCGCGACCGTCGTGCCGCAGGCCTCGCTGATCCAGGGACCGCGCGGCAACATCGTCTACACGGTCGACGACGGCGGCAAGGCCGTCGCCCGGCCGATCGTGGTGGTGCAGGCGGCCGGCACCGACGCGGTCGTCACCGGCGTGCAGCCGGGCGAGCGCATCGTGGTCGACGGCCGGCAGAACCTGCGCCCGGGCGCGCCGGTGGTCGAGCGCGCCGCCAGCGGGGCGGGTGGCAAGGGCAAGGGTGGAGCATCTGCAACCGCGTCCGCCACACCGGGGGTGACACCATGAACCTGTCCGAGCTGTTCATCCGCCGTCCGGTGATGACGGTGCTGCTGAACGCCGCCATCGTCGTGGCCGGCGTGATCGCGTACACGCGCATCCCGGTGGCGGCGCTGCCGAGCTACAACACGCCGGTCATCAACGTCTCGGCGGCGTTGCCGGGTGCGAGCCCCGAGACCATGGCCACCTCGGTCGCGCTGCAGCTCGAGAAGCAGTTCCAGACCATCCCCGGCCTCAGCGTGATCAGCTCGGCGAACACGCTGGGCAGCACCACCGTGACGCTGGAGTTCGACGAGGGCCGCGACATCGACGCCGCCGCGGTCGACGTGCAGGCCGCGCTGCTGCGCGCCCAGCGCCAGCTGCCGCAGGACATGACCAGCCCGCCGTCGTACCGCAAGGTCAACCCGGCCGATGCGCCGGTGCTGCTGATCGCGCTGACCTCGCCGTCGCTGAACCTGTCGGACCTGAACGATTTCGCCGAGCACCTGATCTCGCCGTCGCTGTCGACGCTGGCCGGCGTCGCGCAGGTCAACATCTTCGGCCAGAAGCGCTATGCGGTGCGGGTGCGGGTGCAGCCCGATGCGCTGGCCGCGCGCAACATCAGCCTCGACGAGCTGAACGCCGCGCTCGGCGCGGCCAACGCCAACACGCCGGTCGGCACGCTCGAAGGCCCGAAGCAGACGCTGACGCTGCAGGCGAACCGCCAGCTGCGCAATGCCGCCGAGTTCGGTGAGCTGATCGTCAGCAACCGCAACGGCAACCCGGTGCGGCTGAAGGAGGTCGCCTCGGTCGAGGACAGCTACGAGACGGTCAAGACCTTCGCGAGCTACAACGGCGAGCCGTCGATCACGCTCGCCATCCTGCGCCAGCCCGACGCCAACACCGTCAAGGTGGTCGACGCGGTGCGCGCCGCGCTGCCGGGCTTCCAGGCGCAGCTGCCGCAGTCGGTGCGCATGAACCTGGTCAACGACCGCTCGGTGTCGGTGCGCGAATCGCTGCACGACGTGACGCTGACGATGCTCGGCACCATCGTGCTGGTGGTGCTGGTGATCTTCCTGTTCCTGCGCCGCTTCGTCGCGACCGCGATCCCGACGCTGTCGCTGCCGGTCTCGCTGGTCGGCGCGATCGCGCTGCTGTGGGGCTTCGGCTACACGCTCGACAACATCTCGCTGCTCGGGCTGACGCTGGCGGTCGGCCTGGTGGTCGACGACGCGATCGTGATGCTCGAGAACATCATGCGGCACGTCGAGCACGGCGAGGCGCCGTTCGGTGCGGCCCTGCGCGGCTCGCGCGAGGTCGGCTTCACGATCATCTCGATCTCCACCTCGCTGATCGCGGTGTTCATCCCGATCTTCTTCATGCCGGGCGTGATCGGCCTCTTGTTCCACGAGTTCGCGGTGATCGTGTCGCTGGCCATCATCGCGTCGGCCTTCGTCTCGCTGACGCTGGTGCCGATGCTGGCCAGCCGCTTCCTGACCGACGATGCGCACAAGAAGCAGCCGGGCGCGCTGGTGCGCTCGTTCGAGCGCGGCTTCGACCTGCTGCTCGGCGCCTATTCGCGCACGCTCGACGTGGCGCTGCGCCACCGCGTGGCCGTCGTGATGGTCGCGGCGGTCACCTTCCTCGCGACCGGCTGGCTGTTCGCGAGCATCTCGAAGGGCTTCTTCCCGCAGGAAGACATCGGCCAGCTCAGCGTGCAGACCGAGGCCTCGGAAGACACCTCGTTCCCGGAGATGGTGCGGCTGCAGGACCGCGTCGCGGCCATCATCCGCGACGACCCGAACGTGCAGGCCGTCAGCTCGTTCAACGGCGGCGGCGGCGCGCAGAACACCGGCCGCATGTTCGTGGCGCTGAAGCCGCATGCGCAGCGCGACGACATGACCAAGGTGGTCGAAGGGCTGCGCCGCAAGCTGCGCGACGTGGCCGGCATCACCGTCTTCATGCGCCCGATCCAGAACCTGCAGCTCGGCGGCCGCCAGAGCAAGGCGCAGTACCAATACATCCTGCAGAGCGTCAAGGCCGATGAGCTCAGCGACTGGGCGCAGAAGCTGCAAGCGAAGCTGCGCGCCGATCCGCTGTTCCGCGACGTGACCAGCGATTCGCAGCTGCGCGGGCTGCAGGCCTCGCTGAACATCGACCGCGACCGCGCCAACGTGCTCGGCGTGTCGATCGACGCGCTGCGCTCGGCGCTGTTCAGCGCGTTCGGCGAGCGGCAGGTGTCGACCATCTACACCAGCGTCGACAGCTACCAGGTGATCATGGAGGTGGCGCCCGGCGCCAAGCAGGACGAGAGCGCGTTCAACAACATCTACGTGCGCTCGTCCAACGGCACGCTGGTGCCGATGTCGAGCTTCACGACCGTCACGCGCACCGTCGGGCCGACCTCGATCAACCACGTCGGCCAGCTGCAGGCGGTGACGGTGTCGTTCAACCTCGCGCCCGGGGCCGCGCTCGGCGATGCGACCGGCAAGATCGAGCACTACCGCGCGGAGATCGAGCTGCCGGAGTCGATCATCACCAGCTACGGCGGCGATGCGGCGGTGTTCAAGAGCTCGCAGGGCAGCCAGGCGATCCTGATCGTCGGCGCGCTGCTGGTGATCTATGTGCTGCTGGGCGTGCTGTACGAGAGCTACATCCACCCGCTGACGATCCTGGCCGGGCTGCCGTCGGCGGCGGTTGGTGCGCTGCTGACGCTGAAGCTGTTCAACATGGACCTGACGCTGATCGCGACCATCGGCATCCTGCTGCTGATCGGCATCGTCAAGAAGAACGCGATCATGATGATCGACTTCGCGCTCGACCAGCAGCGCTCGCAGGGCATGGCGCCGGAGCAGGCGATCCGCGAGGCCTGCGTGCTGCGCTTCCGGCCGATCATGATGACGACGCTGGCGGCGCTGATGGGGGCGCTGCCGATCGCGATGGGGCTCGGCGCGGGTGCCGAGCTGCGCCAGCCGCTCGGGCTGGCGGTGGTCGGCGGGCTGGTGTTCTCGCAGGCGATCACGCTCTACATCACGCCGGTGATCTACCTGTACCTCGACCGCTTCAGCGGCAAGGGACCGGTCACGGCCCCCGAGGGCTCAGTGCAGCTGTGAATTCGACGGCGCCGTCGTCATGATGCTCACGGCCGGCGAGCCGACGGTGCCGGCGTCGATCTCATCTTCGGTGGCCTCGCGCACGTCGCGCACCTTCAGGTCGAGCCGCAGCGCGATGCCGGCCAGCGGGTGGTTGCCGTCGAGCACCACGTGGGTCGGGTAGACCTCGGTCACGGTGTAGACCGCGTCGGGCTGCAGGCCTTCGGTGACGGCGCCTTCGGGCGGGCCGTCGAACTGCATGCCGACGTCGACCTGCTCCGGGAAGATCGAACGTTCTTCGAAGAAGACCAGGTCGGGCTGGTAGTCGCCGAAGGCCTGGTCGGGCTCGAGGTGCAGCTTGGTTTCGTAGCCGGCCTCCTGGCCGATCAGCGCTTCTTCGACCTTCGCGAGCAGGTCGTCGCCACCGACGAAGAACTCGACCGGGGCGTCCAGTTCGTCGATCAGCTGGCCTTGGGCGTCTTCCAGCCGCCACGTGAGGGCGACGACGCAGGGATTGGTGATGAGCATCGGCGGAATGATCGCACAGTCATCGCACAATCCTGCGATGCCCGCACCGATCTCCCACCCCTCTGCGCCCGGCTCTACGCCCGGTGATGCCCCCCGCCCCGACACGCTGCTGGGCGGCCTGTCGCCCGCCGCCTTCATGCGCCGCCACTGGCAGAAGAAGCCGCTGCTGATCCGCCAGGCGGTGCCGGGCATCGTGCCGATCGCGCCGCGCGCGCAGCTGTTCGAGCTGGCGTCGCGCGAGGACGTCGAATCGCGCCTGATCCTGCGCGGCAGCCGCGGCTGGTCGATGAAGCGCGGGCCGCTGCTGCGGCGTTCGTTGCCGGCGGTGTCGCGCCGCGGCTGGACCCTGCTGGTGCAGGGGCTGGACCTGCACCTCGATGCCGCGCGCGAGCTGTTGTCGTGGTTCCGCTTCGTGCCGGATGCGCGGCTCGACGACCTGATGGTCTCGTGGGCGAGCGACGGTGGCGGGGTCGGGCCGCACGTCGATTCCTACGACGTGTTCCTGCTGCAGGTGCAAGGCCGGCGGCGCTGGCGCATCGGGCCGGTCGACGATGCATCGCTCGAGCCGGACGTGCCGCTGAAGATCCTCAGCCGCTTCGTGCCCGAGCAGGAGTGGCTGCTCGAGCCCGGCGACATGCTGTACCTGCCGCCCGGCTGGGGGCATGACGGCGTGGCCGAGGGCGAGTGCATGACCTGCTCGATCGGCTTTCGTGCCACCGGCCGCGACGAACTCGCGACCGAGGTGCTGCAGCGCGTGATCGAGGCGGTCGACCCCGATGGCGAAGACCCGCTGTACCGCGATCCGTCGCAAGCGGCCACCGACGCGCCCGGCCGCGTGCCGCAGCGGCTGCAGGCGTTCGCCGCCGATGCGGTGCAGCGGCTGCTGCGCGACCCGACAGCGCTCACCTGCGCGCTCGGCGAACTGCTGAGCGAGCCGAAACCGGCGGTGTGGTTCGACGCCGGTGAGCCGCTGGAGGCGCCGCGCGCGGTGCGCCTGGACCGCCGCACGCGGATGATGTACGACGATTGGCATGTCTTCATCAACGGCGATTCGTTCCGCGCCGCGGGCCGCGATGCGCGCCTGATGCGCCTGCTGGCGGACGGCCGCCGCCTGGCGCTTGCCGATGTCGCGCGGCTGAGCGACGATGCCTTCGAACTGCTCGGGCAGTGGGCGCACGCCGGCTGGGTGCATCCGGTGCACGAGACCTGAGCCACGCAAGGAGCACACGATGGAAGAGGTCGATGGGAGCGGCGGTGCACACCGCATCATCACGTCGCGCAGCGATTTCCTGCAGGCCCTGCGCGAGGGCTTCGCGCTCGCGGCCGAGCAAGGCTGCCGCGAGCTGCTGCTGAGCGATCCCGATTTCGCCGACTGGCCGCTCGGCGAGCTGGAGGTGCTCGATCACCTGACGCGCTGGGCCTTCGCGCACCGCAAGCTGACGATGCTGGGCGGGCACTTCGACGAGGTGTCGCGGCGCCATGCGCGCTTCGCAGCCTGGCGGCGGCAGTGGTCGCACATCGTCGAATGCCGCTCGCCCGACAGCGACGACGAGCGCGACATGCCGACCGTGCTGCTGGCACCGGGCCTGCTCACGCTGAAGCTGCTGAACCGCGCGCAGTACCGTGCAAGCTGGTCCACCGACGAGGGCGATGCGGTGCGCACGCGCGAACACCTTGATGCACTTTTGCAACGCTCCGTCGAGGCCTTTCCTGCGACAACGCTGGGCCTATAGGGTATGCACCCGGCCTGCGTATAATCATGGGCTGGGCCTAGGAAACGCTCGAGCTTTCCTGGGTCTGACTGCGTTGGGGATCTGCCGGGTATCCTGCCGGATATCGAGATCGGAGGGTTCCCACAATTACCGGTAATTGTCTGAACCTTCATTGAGGATAAGTATGAAAAAGTCGCTTCTGTTGGCTTCCCTGGTTGCTGCTGTTGCTCTGGCCGCTTGCGGCAAGAAGCCGGAAGAGGCCGCTCCGGCTCCTGCTCCGGTCGCTGCTCCGGCTCCCGCTCCGATGGCTGATGCCGCCGCTTCGGGCGCTGCAATGGCCGCTTCGGCTGCCACGGACGCTGCTTCGTCTGCTGCTGCCGCTGCTTCGAGCGCTGCTTCGGCTGCCAAGTAAATCGCTTCGGCGATTCAAAAAGCCGCCTTCGGGCGGCTTTTTCACGTCTGGATCTGCCGCTGCCCGTTCACCGCAATGACAGCCAGCCGAATCCGAGTGCCGGGTCGGCCACGATGATGTCGTCCGCGTTGCCGCCGGTCACACCGAGCAAGGCTTGAACCGCCAGCTCGGGCCGGTTGTTCTGCCGGCTCAGGTGCGCGGCCACCAGGTGGCGCAGCCCGCCGTGCAGGCAGGCCGCGAGGATCTCCGCGGCGGTCTCGTTCGACAGGTGCCCGAGCCGTCCGCCGACACGCCGCTTCAGCGAGGCCGGGTAGCTCGAGTTCGCGAGCATCTGGACGTCGTGATTGCATTCCAGCAGCAGTGCATCGCAGTGCTGCAGGTGCGCCACCACGTGCGCCGTCGACGAGCCGATGTCGGTCAGCACGCCCAGGCAGGCGTCGCCATCGGTCACGCGCAGCTGCAGCGGCTCGTTGGCATCGTGCGGCACGGTGTAGGGCTGCAGCTGCAGGTCGCCGATCGCGATCGGCTCGCCGTCGCGGGCCACGTTCAGCCATTCCTGCGCCGTCGGATCGCCGATCGCGCGCCAGGTGCCCTGGCTGGTCCACAGCGGAACGCGGTGCCGGCGTGCGAGCGTCAGCGCGCAGCCGACGTGGTCGCCGTGCTCGTGGGTCACGAACACCGCGTCGATGTCGTCGACCGCGAGCCCGGTGCGCGACAGTCGCAGCGTCAGCTCGCGCAGCGAGAAGCCGCAGTCGATCAGCAGCCGCGTGACGCTCGCGCCGCTGCCGGCCTCGACCAGCGTCGCGTTGCCGGTGCTGCCGCTGCCGAGGCTGCAGAAGCGCAGCATGTGCGGTACCTCGTTGCCGGAACCCCGGGGCTTACTTCAGCTCGTCGACCAGCAGGCCGACGATGCGCTTGCCGGCGTCGCCGTTCTCCGGCTCGCCCTTGCTGTCGAGCACCGAGATCAGGCTGGCATCGCCCTGGCCGACCACGCGCACTCGGTACTTCACCGGGGCGAAGTTGCCCTTCTCGCCGGTGCCGAACAGGCGGCCGAAGAAGCCGGGCTCTTCCTTGCCGGCCATCGCCGGATCGACATAGCGCACGAAGTAGACGCCTTGCGTGCGGTCGCGGTCTTCCACCGTGAAGCCGCTGCGGTCGAGCGCGAGGCCGACACGCCGCCAGGCGCGGTCGAAGGCGTCGTCGACCTGCAGCGTCGCGGCGGCCTGGCCGGTCAGCGCGCGTGCATGCGGCGTCGCGGAGGCGGGCGCCGACGCGGCCTGCTGCGAGGCCAGCTTGACCTGCTCGTCCTTCGCGCCCAGCTTCACGAGCAGCCGCGACAGCATTTCGCCCTCGAGTTCCGGGTCGTTGGGGCGCGGTTCCCAGCTCGTCGATTCCTTCTGCTGGCCGACGTAGACCTCGCGCAGCCCGCGGTGCGCGATGTGGATCTCGGTGCCGTTCGCGCCGCGCTCGACGCGGGTGCGGTACTTGTCGCGCTCACCGGTGGAGTACAGGCCGTCGATGACGCGGCCCAGCGTGCGGCGCAGCAGGTCGTCCGGCAGCTTGGCGCGGTTCTCGGCCCATTCGGTTTCCATCACGCCGGCCTCGGGCTGGTCGAGCGAGATCGACAGGCCGCGCTCCTTCCAGAAGGCCTGCAGCTGCGGCCACACCTGCTCGGGCGTCTGCGCGGTCACGACCCAGCGCTGGTCGCCCTGGCGTTCCAGGCGGGCCTGGCCGAGCGCGTTCGGCGCCACCGTCTGCGTGGCCGGGCCGGCGGCCACGGTGGATCCTGCAACGGCCTGCGGGTTCTGGAAGGTGGTGGCGCTGATGGTGCCGCCGCTCTGCATGTTGTAGCGCGAGTCGTTCTGCAGCTGGGTCAGGTCGGGCGGCACTTCCAGCGGCGTCGGCTTGGCGGTCGCGGTCTTGTAGTCGACCTTCTCGCCGGTCACGGCCGTCTCGATCGACGAGCAACCGGCGGCGGCGAGGCCCAGGGCGAGGGCGGCGGCGGTGGCCTGGGCGAGAGGGTTCAGGGGAAAACGGGTCACGTTGTGCATCTCCGAGGACAGTGCCACAAGGGCGCCGGCCGGGCCGGTGGAAAAGAGGAAAGGGAGGGCGGACTGGAGCAGGGACGGGCGGTCGCGTCAGCGCAGGCGGCTCGGGCCGCTCACAGCAGACCCGATTCGCGCATCGCTTGTTCCACCGTCGCCTGGCCGGCGGGCGTCAGCCCGACGATCGGCAGGCGCAGCGTGGCGCCGCAGCGCCCCAGGCGCGACAAGGCCCATTTGGTGGGCGCGGGGCTCGGTTCGACGAACAGGTTCTTGTGCAGCGGCAGCAGCTTCAGGTGGATGGCTGTCGCCTCGCGCGCCTGGCCGGCTAGCGCCGCCTTGCACAGCTCGTGCATCGCGCGCGGCGCGACGTTGGCGGTGACGCTCACGTTGCCGTGGCCGCCCAGCAGCATCAGCGCGATCGCCGTCGGGTCGTCGCCGGAATAGATCGAGAAGCCCGCGGGCGCATTGCGCACCAGCCAGCCGGCGCGCTCGATGTTGCCGGTGGCTTCCTTGATGCCGACGATGCCGGGGACCTGCGCGAGGCGCAGCGTGGTCTCGGGCAGCATGTCCGCCACCGTGCGGCCGGGGACGTTGTACAGCACCATCGGGATGTCGACCGCCTCGGCGATCGCCTTGAAGTGCTGGTAGATGCCTTCCTGCGACGGCTTGTTGTAGTACGGCACGACCGACAGCGTGCAGTCGGCACCGGCCTTGCGGGCATAGCGCGAGTGCTCGATGGCCTCGCGGGTGGAGTTGGCGCCGGTGCCGGCCATGATCGGTACGCGGCCGCGCGCATGCTCGACCGCGATGCGGATGATCTCCCAGTGCTCCTCGACCGAGACCGTGGGGCTTTCGCCGGTGGTGCCGACGACGCCGATGCAGTCGGTGCCTTCGTCGATGTGCCAGTCGATCAGGCGGCGCAGCGCGTCATAGTCGACGCTGCCGTCCTCGTGCATCGGCGTGATCAGCGCGACGATGCTGCCAACAATGGGTTTCATGCGGGATCCTCGGAATCCGCGGATTTTACTCACCCTGCGGGGGGTGCCCGGCGTCCAGAAGATAACGCGGGATTTCACCCGGTCCGCCGGGGTCGGCGGCGGCGTTCACCGCGGCGATCCGCTGCACGAAGCGCGCCGGCGAGCCGAGGAAGCCGTCTTCGAACGCGACGATGCGCAAGCCGCGGGCCGCCTCGAGCAACTCGCCCGGGCGCAGCAAAAAATCGGGGTTGGCCGGCCGGCCCACGCTCTGCTGGCCGTGGGCGAAGGTCTCGTAGATCAGCACGCCGCCCTCGTTCAGCGCCTGGCAGAGCGTCGGCAGCAGCGGCCGCCACAGGTAGTTCGTCACGACGACGGCGTCGAAATGGCGGTCGGGCAGCGGCCACGGGCCGGTCTCGATGTCGGCCAGCACCACGTCGGCGATCGGGTGCAGCGGCTCGGTGGCGGCCGCGTCGCGGTCGAGCGCCGTCACGTGGCAGCCCCGGCCGGCGAACCAGCGCACATGGCGGCCGCTGCCGCAGGCCACGTCGAGCACGCGGGCGCCCGGCGCGATCAGGTGCGACCAGCGCTGCACCCAGGCCGAGGGCGCGGGTGCGCCGGGGGGCGTCAGCGTCGCGCTCATTGCGGGCGGGCGTGCTGGTTCAGCGCCTTCAGCGCCAGCCGGTCGATGAAGCGCGGCGCGACCAGCTTCAGCCAGCGGCCGAGCTTGCCCTGCGCCGTCATCACGATGTCGCGCCGGCGCGCCTCGGCACCTTCGATGATCAGCCGGGCGCAGGTCTCGACCGGCATCGCATCCGATTCATCGAGCCCGCTGCGGCCGGCGGCGTGGCCGCTCGCGTCGTACCCGCGGCGGCGGATCTCCGTTGCGACGACGCCCGGGTAGGCGATGGTCACGCTGATGCCCTGGCGGCCGATCTCCGGGCGCAGCGATTCGAAGAAGCCGGTCATCGCGAACTTGGTGGCCGCGTAGGCGGTGCGCCCCGGCACGCCGACCAGCCCGGCCAGGCTCGACACCGCGACGATGCGGCCGTAGCTCGTCTTCAGGTGCGGCAGCGCGGCGTGCGTGCACCAGACGCTTCCCCACAGGTTCACCCGCATCAGGTCTTCGTACCAGCCGAGGTCGGCCACGTCGCGCAGCAGCGCCTGCGCCGACATGCCGGCGTTGTTGACCAGCGTGTCGAGCCGGCCGTAGGTGTGCATCGTCGCGTCGACCAGCGCCTTGCAGTCGGCTTGCACGCTCACGTCGCAGCGCTGCACCAGCGCCTGCGCGCCGTGCGTGCGGCACTCGTCGGCGACGGCCTGCAGCTTGTCGAGGTTGCGGGCTGCCAGCACCAGCGCGATGTTGCCCTTGCCGCGCGCGGCCCACTGCCGGGCCAGTTCGGCGCCGATGCCGTCCGAGGCGCCGGTGATGACGACGACGTACATGTCAGAAGCAGTTCCAGAGCTGGTTGGCGAGCGTGAAGGCCATCTCGGGGCGCAGGTAGGCGAGGAACACGAGCACCATCACGATGCCGACCGCCACCCAGATGCCCAACCTGACGACGTCCTCCTTCATGCGGGTTGCGGCGTCGCCCGCACGATCGCCGATTCGCGCACCGGCAGGTTGACGAGCGCGGCGAACACGCCCAGGCCGACCGCGATCCACCACACCACGTCGTAGCTGCCGGTCGTGTCGTACAGCTTGCCGCCGAGCCACACGCCGAGGAAGGAGCCGACCTGGTGGCTGAGGAACACGAAGCCGCCCAGCATCGACAGATAGCGCACACCGAAGATCTGCGCGACGACGGCGTTGGTCGGCGGCACGGTCGACAGCCACAGCACGCCCATGACCGACGCGAAGACGTAGACGCTGGTCGGCGACAGCGGCACGTTCAGGAAGACGAGGATCGCGACCGAGCGCAGCGCGTAGATGGTCGACAGGATGTAGCGCTTGGGCAGGCGCTGGCCGAGCGTGCCGGCGGTGTAGGTGCCGATCACGTTGAACAGGCCGATGAGCGCGAGCGCGCCGGTGGCGACGTCCTGCGACAGCCCGTGGTCCTTCAGGTAGCTGGGCATGTGCACGCCGATGAACACCACCTGGAAGCCGCAGACGAAATAGCCGGCCATCAGCAGCAGGAAGCTCGGGTACGCGAAGGCCTCGCGCAGCGCGGCGGAGAGGCTTTGCTGCAGCGGGTTGACGACGAACTTCGGTTCCTTGAGGCCGGCCGCCAGCGGGATGATGGCCAGCGCCACGCAGCCCAGCACGAACAGCGCCTGCTGCCAGCCGAGGTGGCCGATCAGCCAGTTCTCGGTGGGCACCATCAGGAACTGGCCGAACGAGCCGGCCGCCGCGGCGACGCCCATCGCCCAGCTGCGCTTTTCGGCGGCGACGTTGCGGCCGATCACGCCGTAGACCACCGCGTAGGTGGTGCCGGATTGCGCCATGCCGAGCAGCAGCCCGGCGCTGCCGGTGAAGGCGAGGCCGGAGGTGGACAGGCCCATCAGCACCAGCCCGCCGGCATACAGCAGGCTGCCGGCGATCAGCACCCGGAAGGCGCCGAAGCGGTCGGCCAGCGCACCGGCGAACGGGCCGGCGACGCCCCAGGCGAGGTTCTGCACCGCGAGCGCGAAGGCGAAGGTCTCGCGCGTCCAGCCGCGGTCCATCGTGATCGGTTGCAGCCACAGCCCGAAGCCGTGGCGGATGCCCATCGACAGCGTGACGATCATGGCGCCGCACAGCAGCACCTGTTTCATCGAGAGCGGAGCGGGGGCGTCGACAGTCCGGGACATCGGGCGAATGTAACGGATTGCCCTCCGATCAGAACCGGAAGCCGAACTTCGCGCTGTAGCTGGTCGCCTTGCCGGTCTTGTCGGCCTCGAAGGCCAGGTTGCCCAGCCCGAGGTTCAGGTTCACGCCGGCGAACACCTTCGCCAGGTTGAAGTCTTCATCGCCTGCCAACGGTGCGCCCTGGGGCTTGCTCTTGACGTTGACGGTGCCGAGCCCGGCGTACGGCGTCGCGAACAGGAAGCCCTTCGACACCGAGACGTCGAAGCCGAGCGTGCGCAGCTTCAGCTGGTCGACGCCCGACATCGACGACGCGCTCAGCCGCAGCGCGATCGCCGGCAGCACCGCGTTGCCGGCCAGCGGCGCCCAGCGCAGCTCGCCGCCGGTGACGGTGACGCCGGCCGACGGCACGCGCGAGACCGAGACGCCCACGTCGATGTCGAACGGCAGCCCCTTGTGCGCGCGCAGCGACGGCACCGCGATCGTCGACGGCACGCTGCTGCCGCCGGTCGCCTTTTCCCAGACGCCGCGGTTCTCGAGCACGGTGCCCGACACGCCGACGCCGATGTCGAAGCCGGTCAGCCCGAGCGGCTCGGACGGGATCAGCGGCTTGAACGACACGATGGCGCCCAGGTCTTCCGACAGCAGGCGGAACTCGGACTGCGTCAGCGTTTGCAGCGAGTTCAGCTCGGCTGCCTGGGCGATCGGCGCAGCGGTACCGAACAGGAGGGCGATCAGGGTGGCGGAGGCAAGGCGCATGGGTCGGGTCGGGTTGGGTGAATCAGAAAAAAGCGCGCAAGGGTAACGCGCCGCCACGACGCCTCCGTGTCGACCGCGCCACGGTCGATTGCGAGTTGTAACGTGGTGGGCTTCTAGAATCCCGCCCCATGGCGACCAAACCCAGCAATTCCTACGGCGAGTCATCGATCCGTGTCCTGAAGGGCCTCGAGCCCGTGAAACAGCGGCCGGGCATGTACACCCGCACCGACAACCCGCTGCACATCATTCAAGAGGTCATCGACAACGCGGCCGACGAGGCGCTGGCCGGCCACGGCAAGCGCATCGACGTGGTGCTGCACACCGACGGCTCGGTCACGGTGCACGACGACGGCCGCGGCATTCCGTTCGGGCTGCACCCCGAAGAGCAGGTACCGGTGGTCGAGATCGTCTACACCCGGCTGCATGCCGGCGGCAAGTTCGACAAGGGCTCCGGCGGTGCCTACAGCTTCTCGGGCGGCCTGCACGGCGTGGGCGTCAGCGTGACGAACGCGTTGGCCAAGCGGCTGGAGGTCACGGTGTACCGCGAGGGCCAGGTGGCGCGGCTGGCGTTCTCGGGCGGCGACGTGATCGAGCCGTTGACGATTCGCAAGGGCGTGTACTCGGCCGCGTCGGGCGACCGCAAGACCGGCACCACGGTGCGCGCCTGGCCGGACCCGAAGTACTTCGAGAGCGTCGATTTCCCGAAGGCCGAGCTGACCCACCTGCTGCGCAGCAAGGCGGTGCTGATGCCCGGCGTCATCGTCTCGCTGACGATCGAGAAGAGCGGCGAGGTGCAGACCTGGACCTACCAGGGCGGCCTGCGCGACTACCTGATGCAGGCGCTGACCGCCGACCCGGTGATCCCGCTGTTCGAGGGCGAGCGCTTCGCAGACTCGCGCGAGACCGAAAACTTCGCTGAAGGCGAGGGCGCCGCCTGGTGCGTCGCGTTCACCGAAGACGGCTCGCCGATGCGCGAGAGCTACGTCAACCTGATCCCCACCGTCAACGGCGGCACGCACGAAGCCGGGCTGAAGGACGGGTTGTTCGGTGCGGTGAAGGGCTTCATCGACCTGCACAGCCTGCTGCCCAAGGGCGTGAAGCTGATGCCGGAAGACGTGTTCTCGCGCGCCAGCTTCGTGCTGTCGGCCAAGGTGCTCGACCCGCAGTTCCAGGGCCAGATCAAGGAGCGGCTGAACAGCCGCGATGCGCTGCGACTGGTGTCGACCTACGTGAAGCCGGCGCTGGAGCTGTGGCTGAACCAGCATGTGGAGCTGGGCCGCAAGCTGGCCGAGTTGGTGATCAAGCAGGCACAGACGCGCCAGCGCGCGAGCCAGAAGGTCGAGAAGCGCAAGGGCTCGGGCGTGGCGGTGCTGCCCGGCAAGCTGACCGATTGCGAAAGCCGCGACCTGACGTTGAACGAGCTGTTCCTGGTCGAGGGCGATTCGGCCGGCGGCAGCGCGAAGATGGGCCGCAACAAGGAGACGCAGGCGGTGCTGCCGCTGCGCGGCAAGGTGCTGAACGCCTGGGAGGTCGAGCGCGACCGGCTGTTCGCGAACAACGAGATCCACGACATCGCGGTGGCGATCGGCGTCGACCCGCACGGCGCGACCGACGAGCCGGACCTGTCGGGGCTGCGCTACGGCAAGATCTGCATCCTGAGCGATGCGGACGTCGACGGCTCGCACATCCAGGTATTGCTGCTGACGCTGTTCTTCAGGCATTTCCCGAAGCTGATCGAGCGCGGCAACATCTACATCGCGAAGCCGCCGCTGTTCCGTGTCGACGCGCCGGCGCGCGGCAAGAAGCCGGCGGCCAAGCTCTACGTGCTGGACGAAGGCGAGCTGACCGCCACGCTGGACAAGCTGCGCAAGGAAGGCGCGCGCGACAACAGCTGGAGCATCGGCCGCTTCAAGGGCCTGGGCGAGATGAACGCCGAGCAACTGTGGGACACCACGCTGAACCCCGACACGCGCCGCCTGCTGCAGGTGGCCTTCGGCGCGCTCGATTTCGGCGCGACCACCGAGTCGCTGACCAAGCTGATGGGCAAGGGCGAGGCGCAAGCCCGCCGCGAGCTGATGGAATTGCGCGGCGACGACGTCGAGGTCGACGTGTGAATCCGTCGGCGACCCTGGCTGCGGTCGCCCTCGCCGTGCCCGCGCTCGCCCACGCCGAGCTGTGGGGCTACGTCGACGGCAGCGGCACCGCGCACCTCGCGCCGACGCAGGTCGATTCGCGCTACCACCTGGTGATGGGCGATGCGGCGCAGTTGCGCGTGCCTGGCAAGACCGATGGCGCCGGCGGCCTGCTGACCTGGCTGGAGTTCGCGCCCGAGGTCAAGTCGCTGCAGCCGCTGCTGCGCGAGGCGGCGGCCGCGCACGGCGTCGACATCGAGCTGCTGAAGGCCATCATCGCGGTCGAGTCCGGCTTCAACGCGAAGGCGGTGTCGCCGCGCGGTGCGGTCGGCCTGATGCAGCTGACCCCGATCGCCGCGCAGCACTACGGCGGCTTCGCGGCCAGCGAACGCCCCGCCGCGCTGCGCGACAAGCTGCTCGACCCGCGCACCAACATCCTCACCGGCGCCCGCATGCTGTCGACCCTGACGCGCCGCTTCGGCCGCATCGATGTCGCGCTCGCGGCGTGGAATGCCGGTGAATCCGCGGTGCGCAAGGCTGGCGGCGAGATGCCGGCCATCCCCGAAACCCAGGCGCACGTGCACCTGGTGCTGGAGCTCTACTGGGCGCTGCTGCAGGCGCGCATGCCGGGCGAACGCACCGGGCTGCAGATGCACGGCGCCGCTGCATCCGACGCTTCCCGCTAGCCCTTGCAGAAGCCGCGAAGCCTTTCCCTGAAAAACACGATGACCAACGACCTCTTCGACACCGGCAATCCCGACGACGCCATCACGCTCGCCCATTACGCCGAACGCGCGTACCTCGAATACGCGCTCAGCGTCGTCAAGGGCCGCGCGTTGCCCGACGTCTGCGACGGCCAGAAGCCGGTGCAGCGGCGCATCCTGTACGCGATGCAGCGCCTCGGCCTCGCCTTCAGCGGCACGGCCGGTGCCCGGCCGGTCAAGAGCGCGCGCGTCGTCGGCGACGTGATCGGCAAGTTCCACCCGCACGGCGACCAGGCGGCGTACGACGCGATGGTGCGCATGGCGCAGGATTTCTCGCAGCGCTACCCGCTGGTCGACGGCCAGGGCAACTTCGGCTCGCGCGACGGCGACAACGCGGCCGCGATGCGCTACACCGAAGCGCGCTTGGCCCCGATCTCGCGCCTGCTGCTCGACGAGCTCGACGAAGGCACGGTCGACTTCGTCCCCAACTACGACGGCGTCGAGCGCGAACCGCGCCTGCTGCCGGCGCGCCTGCCCTTCGTGCTGCTGAACGGCGCCAGCGGCATCGCGGTGGGGCTGGCCACCGAGCTGCCGTCGCACAACCTGCGCGAGATCGCCGCGGCCACCGTCGCGCTGATCCGCAACGAGGCGATGAGCGACGACGAGCTGTTCACGCTGGTGCCGGGCCCCGACTACCCGGGCGGCGGCCAGATCATCAGCTCGCCCGAAGACATCCGCGCGGCCTACACCACCGGCCGCGGCAGCCTGAAGGTGCGCGCGCGCTGGAAGATCGAAGACCTGGCGCGCGGCCAGTGGCAGCTCGTCATCACCGAGCTGCCGCACGGCACCAGCGTGCAGAAGGTGCTCGAAGAGATCGAGGAGCTGATCAACCCGAAGGTCAAGACCGGCAAGAAGGCGCTGACCGCCGACCAGGTGCAGGTGAAGGCGACGGTGCTGGCCGTGCTCGACACGGTGCGCGACGAATCGAACAAGGATGCGGCGGTGCGCGTCGTCATCGAGCCCAAGACCAGCCGCATCGAGCAGCAGGACCTGATCAACACCTTGCTGGCGCACACCAGCCTGGAGACCTCGGCGCCGATCAACCTGACGATGATCGGCGCCGATGGCCGGCCGACGCAGAAGACCTTGCGGCTGATGCTGCAGGAGTGGATCGCCTTCCGCCAGCAGACGGTGCAGCGGCGCACGCAGCACCGCCTCGACAAGGTGCTCGAGCGCATCCACGTGCTGGAAGGCCGGCAGACGGTGCTGCTGAACATCGACGAGGTGATCCGCATCATCCGGCAGTCGGACGAGCCGAAGGCCGCGCTGATCGAGCGCTTCAAGCTGAGCGACCGGCAGGCCGAGGACATCCTCGAGATCCGCCTGCGCCAGCTGGCGCGGCTGGAAGCCATCAAGATCGAGCAGGAGCTGAAGGAGCAGCGCGCCGAGCGCGACAAGCTGCAGGAGATCCTCGGCAGCCCGGCCTCGCTGCGCCGTACGATGATCAAGGAGATCGAGGCCGACGCGAAGCAGTACGGCGACGACCGCCGCACGCTGATCCAGGCGCAGAAGCGCACCGTGGTGGAAGTGAAGGTGCTCGACGAGCCGGTGACGGTGGTGGTCAGCCTGAAGGGCTGGGCACGTGCGCTGAAGGGCCACGAGATCGATCCGGCGGCGCTGGCCTTCAAGGCGGGCGACGGGCTGTACGGCACCTTCCCGTGCCGCAGCGTCGACACCTTGCTGGTGTTCGGCAGCAACGGCCGCGTGTATTCAATCGCGGCCAGCCTGCTGCCCGGCGGGCGCGGCGACGGCCAACCGATCACGACGCTGGTCGACCTTGAAAGCGGCACGCAGCCGCTGCATTACTTTGCCGCGAGCGCCGACACGAAGCTGCTGCTGTCGAACACCGGCGGCTTCGGTCTGCTGGCGCAGGTGTCCGACATGGTCAGCCGGCAGCGCGGCGGCAAGAGCTTCCTGACGCTGGACGACGGCGACAAGCTGCTGCCGCCGGTGCCGCTGGCGGCGGCGCACAAGCAGGTGGCCTGCCTGAGCCTGAGCGGCCGGCTGCTGGTGTTCCCGCTCGACGAGCTGAAGCTGCAGTCCAACGGCGGCCGCGGGCTGACGCTGATGGAGGTCGACGCGAAGGACCCGCTGGTCTCCACCGCGACCTGTGCGGCCGCGCTGAAGGTGCTGGGCCTGGGCCGCGGCGGCAAGCCGAAGGAAGAAGACCTGAAGGGCGCGTCGCTCGCCGTCTATGGCGGCAAGCGGGCGCGCAAGGGGAAGGTGCTGGAGGCGGGGATGAAGGCGCAGCGGGTGCTGGCCGGTTGATGGCGCGCGGCCCGGCTCATTGGCCGGGCGGCACGCTCAGCGCTTGCGAGCCTGCTGCGCATGCCGCCCATCCGGCAGCGCAGTCCGCTTGCGCGGCGAGGATTTCGGTGCCGCCCGCGTCACCGGCGCGGCCGGCGTCTCCGGCTGCACCTCATGCGGCGCCGATGGCGGCGTGACCTGCCCGATCACCGGCCAGGTGGGCACCGGCATCGCGCCGAGCCAGAAGCTCCACATCGAGCGGCTCGTGCTCACCATGTGCTCCCAGCTGCGCGCCTGCCAGGCGGCCACCTGCTCGACGCCCCACGGCCCGTGCCAGGCGGGGGGCTCGGTGGCGGCGGGGTTGTCCTTGCGCGGTTCCCACCACGAGTTCCAGTGCCACATCATGATCGTGCTCCGGTAGCGGACGATCCGGTGAGCTTAGCCCTCGATGGCCGCGGGCGCCATCGGCGATTGACCCGCGGCCAGGGTGATCAACGTCCGCGCAGCGCCGACAGCACCAGCAGCCCGGCCACGCCGAACACCGCGAGGCTCCAGAACTCGTAGGGCACGCCGAGGATGGAAACGGCTGCCTCGGCGCAACTGCCGGTCACCTTGAACACCGACGGCAGCAGCTTGTCGACGCCGATGCCGGTGATGATCTTGTCGGCGAAGGTCAGGTTGCACGAGCTCGACTTCGCGGCGACCAGGTTCTGCCATAGCGCCGCCGCGATGCCGCCCGCGGCCAGCAGCACCGAGATGCCGCCGAGCGCCACGCGCGGCCCGCCACGCAGCCAGGCCGCGACGATGCACAGCACCGCGATCAGCGTGAACAGCAGCCGCTGCAGGATGCACCACGGGCAGGGGCGCATGTCGAACATGTACTGCGAGAACAGCGCGACGCCGACGGCGGCCAGGCACAGCACCGCGACGGCATACAGGCGCTGCGTGGCGCCGAACTTGAAGGCGGCCATCGGTCAGGCCACCTGCGCGATCAGCTCGATCTCGACGCAGGCACCGGTCGGCACCTGGGCCACGCCGAACGCGCTGCGGGCATGCGCGCCCTTGTCGGCGCCGAACACCTCGGCCAGCAGCTCGGAGCAGCCGTTGGTCACCAGGTGCTGCTCGGTGAATTCGCCGGTGCTGTTGACGAGGCTCATCACCTTGACGATGCGTTCGACCTTGGTGAGGTTGCCGCCGACCGCGGCCTGCAGCGTGCCCATCAGGTCGATCGCGATCGCGCGGGCGGCGAGCTTGCCGGTGGCGGTGTCCATGTCGAGGCCGAGCTTGCCGACCCAGGGCTTGCCGTCGCGCTTGGCGATGTGGCCGGACAGGAACACCAGGTTGCCGGTGCGCACGAAGGGCACGTAGGCGGCAGCGGGAGCGGACACCGGCGGCAGGTCGATGCCGAGGGCTTTCAGGCGGTCGTAGACGGACATGGCGGGGAGGGCAGGTGGAGGAAGCGGGGGATCCTACACCTGGGGCTTTGGCTGAACGCGCTGCGGGGTTGTGAGCGCGCCCGGACTGAGGATGTCCCCCGCTTCATTGGCCTTGTGGCGGTTGCCAGAGCTCGACGCGATTGCCTTCCGGGTCTTGAACCCAGCCGAACTTGCCGAATTCGGACTCGTCGACCTTGTCGTCGACCGCACAGCCTTCCGACCGCAATGCCGCGAGCAGCGCGTGAAGGTCATGCACCCGGAAGTTGACCATGAAGCTCGCCGTGCTCGGGGCGAAGGAGGACGTGTCTTCCTTGAATGGCGTCCAGAGCGTGGTGCCCGCGCCCGTCGGGTTGTCTTCGGTGACCCACCGGAAGCTCACGCCGCCCCATTCCTCGACGTCCAGCCCGAGGTGTTTCCGATACCACTCGCCGAGTGCCTTCGGGTCCTTGGACTTGAAGAAGATGCCGCCGATGCCGGTAACGCGCTTCATGACAGGACTCCTTGTTGCTGGATGAACTGTAGCGGGAGGGGGCGCGAACGCCTGTTTACACAGTGGAATTGAAATTCCAAGTATGTTGCCGCTGGAACGAACGTTCCTCAAACAACGCAAGGAGGCTCATCCATGGCAATCGACACGGCATTCAAGACCCTGAACGCGGGCGCGCTGCGGCGCCTTGCCCTGTGCACACCGCTGGCCGTGTTGTCGGCCTTTGCTGCGTTGCCCGGCTCGGCGTCTGCCGCCACCACCACGCTGGTCGGCAAGGCGAGCGGCCGTTGCATGGATGTCTCCGGCAACAGCACGACGGCCGGCGCGGGGATCCAGATCTACGACTGCCATGGCAATCCCAACCAGCAGTGGGAGTTCACTGCTTCAGGCGAGCTGCGCACCTTCGGCGGCACGCGCTGCCTCGATGCCAAGGGCCAGGGCACCACGAACGGCACGCTGGTCACGTCGTACACCTGCAACGGCCAGGCCAACCAGCAGTGGCGCTACAACGCCAACGGCACCATCTCGGGTTCGCAATCCGGCCTGTGCCTCGATGTCACGGGCGCCAGCACCGCGCAGAAGGCGGTGGTGCAACTCTGGGCCTGCCACGGCAATGGCAACCAGGTGTGGAACCGCAGCGATGGCGGCACCAACGACACCCAGGCGCCGTCGATCCCCGGCAACCTGAAGGTGGCCAACCTGCAATGCCGTTCGGTCACGCTGTCGTGGTCGGCGGCCACCGACAACGTCGGCGTCGCGTTCTACGACATCTACCACGATGGCCAGGCGATGGCTTCGGTCAGCGGCAGCACGCTCAGCACCTCGCTGACGTTGAGCCCGGGCGCCAGCTGGGGGCTGTACGTGAACGCCCGCGACGCAGCGGGCAATGTCTCGCAGGCCAGTGCGACGCTGCCGATCACCGTGCCGCAGTGCAGCGCCGACACCGAGCCGCCGACCGCGCCGACCGGGCTCTCCGGCTCGGTGGCCGGCACCGCCGCCACGCTGACCTGGAAGGCCGCCACCGACAACGTCGCGGTGAGCGCCTATGACGTCTACCGCGACGATGCCAAGGTCGGCTCCACTTCGAACCTGAGCTACACCGACAGCGGCCTCGCCGCCAGCACGACCTACCGCTATGCGGTGGCCGCGCGCGATGCGCAGGGCAACGTGTCGGCCCGCAGCACCAGCGTCAGCCTGACGACCGGCGGCGCGTGCAGCAACCCGGTGTGCTCGGTGAGCCAGGTGGCCACCGACACCGACATCCCGTGGGGGCTGGTCACGCTGCCCGACGGCAACGTGCTTTACAGCCGCCGTGATGCGCAGGACATCGTGCGACTGAACCCGGCCACCGGCGCCAAGACCACCGTCGGCAAGATCCCGAACGTGTCCGGCACCGACGGCGAGGGCGGGCTGATGGGCTTGGCCGTGACGCCGGCCTTCCCGGCCACCGACCCATGGCTCTACGTGATGCACACGACGGCCAGCGACAACCGCGTGATCCGCCTGAAGTACGTCAACGGCACGCTGGACACGTCGACGATCCAGGTGCTGCTGAGCGGCATCCTGCGCAACAAGTACCACAACGGCGGCCGCCTGCGCTTCGGCCCGGACGGCAAACTCTACGTCGCCACCGGCGATGCGCAGAACGGCGCCAACGCGCAGAACACCAGCGGCCTGAACGGCAAGGTGCTGCGGATGAACCCGGATGGCACGCGGCCCACCGACAACCCGTTCGGCAACTACGTGTGGAGCTACGGCCACCGCAACCCGCAAGGCCTGGCCTTCGATGCGCAGGGCCGGCTGTGGGAGCAGGAGTTCGGCGACGGCACGATGGACGAGACCAACCTGATCCAGAAGGGCGGCAACTACGGCTGGCCCGACTGCGAAGGCACCTCGTCGCGCAGCGGTGGCGGCTGCGGCACCTCGGGCTACATCGCGCCCAAGCACACCTACCCGACGGCAGACGGCTCGTGCAGCGGCATCGCGATCGTGCGCGGCGTGCTGTATGTAGCGTGCCAGCGCGGCACGCGCGTGTATCGCGAGGTCATCAGCGGCGACAGCCTGACCAACGTGCAGGAGCTGTTCCGCGGCACCTACGGCCGCATCCGCACCGTCGAACCGTCGATCGACGGCAACCTGTGGATGAGCACCACGAACAATGGCGACAAGGACAGCACGGCCAACAACAGCGACGAGAAGATCTTCAAGGTGATCCTCGGCAATTGAGGGCGGTGCGGCGAGCCATCGCGTTCGCAGCAGCGACGCGGTGGTCATGCCTGCGAAGGTCAGCAGCAGTGAGCCGCCGAGGTGCAATGCCATCGCGGCGCAGGCCATCGCCAGTTGGTCCTGCCGCATCAGGCAGGCAGCGCCACCTGCACTCGCCCGATGCGCAGACAAGGCGGGCTGTACCTTGCGGGGATCACGGCTGCATTGCTGTCGGAGGTTTCTTGGCAACTCCAGCAGCAGGCCGTCTGCCCGGCGTCGGTCACGGTGCTACTGCTCATCGCATCGCTGCCCTGCGTGATGCTCGCGTAGCGCTGGCGCTGTGCAGCACTGCTCGGCGTGCTGGCCGCGTCGATCGCCGGCTTCTCGTCCTCCGACCTGCGCGCCTCATTGCGATTAGCCGATGCGCTGCCCACCTCGCTCGAAGGCGAAGACCTGATCCTCATCGGCGTCGTCGCGAGCCTCCCCGACCACACCCCCTCCGCCCTGCAGTTCGCTTCGAGGTCGCTGAAGCCCGTCGGCGTGGCCAACTGGTCACCGTGCCGCCGCTCGTCTTGCTTGGCTGGTACAAAGGCTGACACGATGAGGGAACGTTGATGTCGACCATTCACGGGATAGGAAAAGAAGATGTTCTCGAAGACGACGCGCAGTGAAGGGGACGTTGTTGCGGACTTGCTGGCACTGACCGGCTCGCCGGGCTACGTACATGCCATCGCCGCGATTTGCGTGCGAGACAACCTGGTCGTCTATCGGGAAGAGCTGACGGTGTCCGACATGGAGAAAGTCCATCAGCCCAGCCGGTTGCTTCGCACCGAGTTGATGGTGCTGCTGGGTTTTATGTGCCGCAGCGAACGCGACCTCGCCGAACCGACCGCGCAAGACCTTGCACGCTATGTCGCGCGTTCTGACGAGCTTCTTTCGGAGTTGCATGAAGCGATGTGGTTGCCGATGCGCGAGTCGATGCTGGAACTGCTCAATAGCGTTCCGAGCGCGGGAGGCGAGGAAGGCTGTGCTGAGGCGGTCGAGGTGCCGCCGGCCAGCGGAGAGTCCATGCGCGAGGCCATCTTCTACGGCACGGAGTCCGCACATCACTTCCAGTACAGGGACATGGCACCGGAGAAGTACGGTCGGGACGACGCTTGGCTGCTCGCCAACAAGGGTTTCACGTCCGGACAGGCCAGCGTCGTCGCTCGCACGATGTGTGACGAGATGAGCGCCCGTGGTGCGGAAATCTACGGCGCTGCAAAACAGATGGGGGTGGAGCCTTCGAGCTGGCTGGCGATGTTCGAGTTCCGCGCCGACGATGTTGCCCATCGCAGCGGCGTGGCACTTGATGCCGTGCAGGCGTTCATGCGGGCGTTCACACTGCCCGGCAACAACGAGGGCTTCAGGTCCGTCGGAGATTTCAACGAAGTGGTGGCGATGCCGCTCATCCCGACAGGGGCCGGCGGCGTCTTGCTCTTCGACCATGGAGCGATGTATGAGTCGCTCTACGAGTCGCCGTTCTACTGGATGTTCGCGGACAAGACCTACCGGCCCACGGCGAACGAACACCGCGGGGCGTTTACGGAGACATTCTCTGCTCGGCGCCTTGCGACGGTGTTCGGCCGCAAGAACGTCCACGCGAACGTGAACCTGTACAGGGGAAAGAACCGCCTCGGCGAAGCCGACGTCTTGGTGACCTTTGGTGACCGCATCATCGTGGTTCAGGCCAAGGCGAAGAAGCTGACGCTGGCGGCTCGCAAGGGCAATGACGGCCTACTCCGGACGGACTTCGCCGCGGCGATTCAAGACGCATGCGACCAGGGCTGGGAATGCGCCAATGCAATCTTGGCCAAGGACTGCCGACTTGAGGATGACCAAGGCAACGAGGTGCAGCTACCTGCGTTCATTAAGCAGGTGTTCACGTTGTGCGTCGTGGCCGAGCACTACCCGGCGCTCGCTCATCAGGCGCGGGAGTACTTGAAGGCTCAGCGCACCGACGTCATCTTGCCGCCGCTGGTGATGGACGTGTTCTTGCTCGACACGATGACAGAGTTCCTCTCCAGTCCAGTTCGCCTGCTGCATTACCTGCGCATGCGCTTGTCTGTCGGAGATGAAATCCTGGTCAACCACGAGTTCACGGCACTGGCCTACCACCTGCAGACGAACCTGTGGCCCCAGGACGAATTCAGCATGGCGTACCTGGATGATTCGTTCACCGTCGCAATGGATACCGCGATGTCGGTGCGGCGGGACGGCCATGCCGGCGAGCGAACTCCACCCGGGATACTGACCAAGTTCATCGGCACGCCATTCGGCCGGGTGGTCTCGCAGTTCGAGGAGCAATCGGACGCGGGGTTGATGGAGTTCTGCTTCCTGCTTCTGTCTTTTGGAGAGGATGCGGTCCGCGGATTCAACCGAACGTTCGACGCGCTGGTAAGGCAGGGGCGCGCCGATCGGAGGCTCCACGATGCGTCGTTCCACTTCGGTGGCGGAGAAGCTGGCGTAACGATGCACTTCAATCCGGTGCAGAGCCAGGAGGCGGTCGAGAGGCTCCGCGCCCATTGCGAGATGCGCAAGTACGCCGTGCGTGCGCCGCAGTGGTTTGGAATATCCATAGGTTCGCAGGGGCAGGTGCAGTTCGCGGTTGGTGCGATGTCTCGCTGGGAGCAGTCCGCCGAGATGGATGAGCTGACGGCGGGGCTGCCCGATGCCAGCGGCGGGCATGAGGCGCTGCGGGCGTTTGCTCGTCAAGCCCGTGCGGCCAAGGTGGGCCGTAACAGCCCTTGCCCTTGCGCCAGTGGAAAGAAGTTCAAGAAGTGCTGCTTGGTTTAGCTACAGCGGGTGGTGATGTGCACGGTGTGCGCCTGAGTTGAAGGTCGCTCTGGCGAAGCATGGTGAAGTCTGTGGGTGGCGCAGGTCATGAGCGGGTGAGGCATCACAAAAGACCGCTGAACTTGTAGCCGGCCCCTGCCTTCTCGTAGGTGACGATGTTGATGCCACCCCTCTTGGTAACGTGCTTCTTGTAGCTTGCGCGCGGGAGAGCCGGCAGAACCAAGTGCCTGCGCACAGGCTTCTCAAGCAGTTCTCGGATGCATTCGCCGTGGATGAGAAGTTGGCCCACGCCCGTGTACACGTCCGTGGTTCGGGCTGAGGTCTTCACCTCGTAAAGGTCGACCTGTGCTGCGACGATAGCCAGGTCGATGGCCTGGGCTTTCTCGCTGTTTCCATTGGCGCGCAGCTGCGCTTCTAAGGCTTTGACGACCGCACCGTGCTCGACGGTTCGCTTGCCGCCACCATGGCCTTTGGTGTTCCCTTCGCCGGCGTACTCGTCGAAGTACGCCCGGAGCTTCAGCAAGGGGTCCTTTGGTGGCGAGGCGGGCTTCTTGTCGCCGCTCGAACCTTTCGTGCGGCCGCCGGTTGACGTGTCGTTGCCGTCATCTTCGGTTGCAATCCGAGTGGCTACCTCTCGGGCCTTCGCGGCGAACTCCCACAGTCCGTCGGCCAACTCCGGGTCGTCCAGGGCTGCAATCAGAATCACCCTTGAGGTGCGATGCCGGTCGCCTGCCTCGACCGTTAGGGAGTAGAACTCCCTCAAGACCTTCGCCTTTGCAAGTCCCGCCATTCCCTTGGTCAGCTTGCCTCGATGGGCGACCAAGACATCGCCATTCTCGTCAGTCACAAAGACGCCGGCCATTCGGCGGTTGTATGTGCCGGCCGGGAAGTTCAGCTGCACATCAATCTGCATCCAGGTGGACGCAGTTGGGTCTCCGGCGAGTAGAAAGTTGTTGAGCTTGTCCGGTTTGCTAGAGGGTGACCATGCTCGAACGTTGGAGCCGGTTGCGGCTTCGAAGTACACCCTTCCGGTATGGTGCCCAGAGGGATACGTGATTTCGCGCGTGCGGTGCACCCTGAAAGTCTTCGACAAGCGCCGCCCGAGTTCCTTGTTCAGTCGAGCGATTTCAGCGATGTCGGTGACAACCTCAAAGCTACTCACGGTGTCCTCCCAGGTTCACGTCCCTCTTGACTCCCAGCCCTATCGTCTTTTCGGGCTTCATCCCTCTGCTCCCTCATGTATTGCATCGCACAGTACATGTCGGCCCACGCTGACGCAAGTAGATGCAGCCCGTTCGCCAATGAAAGAGATGGATTCGACGTCGAACCATTCGTAAGCATCACCAGATTCGAGCCGTGAGCGACCGCAGCCGTTGAAACTAAACTCGCCCGATGCGCAGACAAGGCGGGCTGTACCTTGCGAGGATCACGGCTGCATGGCTGTCGGGGGTTGCTTGGCAGCTCCAGCAGCAAGCCGTCTGCCCGGCATCGGTCACTGCGCTGCTGCTCATCGCATCGCTTCCCTGCGCGATGCTCGCATGGCGCTGGCACCGTTGGGCGCTGCTCGGCGTGCTGGCCGCATCGATCGCCGGCTTCGCGGCGTCCGATCTGCGTGCCTCGCTGCGGCTGGCCGATGCGCTGCCCACCTCGCTCGAAGGCGAAGACCTGGTCCTCACCGGCGTCGTCGCCAGCCTCCCCGACCACACCCCCTCCGGCCTGCAATTCCGCTTCGAGGTCGATGAAGCCCGCTGGCGCGGCGAGCGTGTCACCGTGCCGCCGCTCGTCTCGCTCGGCTGGTACAAGGGCTGGCACGACGATGGCCCGCTGAGCGCCGAGCAATCGAAGCTGCGCGCCGGCCAGGCCTGGCGCTTCACGACGCGCCTGCGCCAGCCGCACGGCAGCCTGAACCCCAACGGTTTCGACATCGAGCTGATGCTGTTCGAGCAAAGCGTGCGCGCCACCGGCTATGTGCTCGACGGCCATGCCGAGCTGCTCGACCCCGCCGCCGCGCACCCGATCGAGCGCCTGCGCCAGCGCGTGCGCGACCGGCTGTACGCGCAGGTCGACGACCCGCAGGCGGCCGGCGTGCTGGCGGCGCTGGCAGTCGGCGACCAATCGGCCATCGAACGTGGCGACTGGCAGCTGTTCCGCAGCACCGGCATCGCCCACCTCGTCAGCATCAGCGGGCTGCACATCACGATGTTTGCGTGGCTGGCCGCGCGCCTTGCCGGTGCGCTGTGGCGGCGTTCGGTGCGCGCGATGCTGTGGGTGCCGGCGCCGCTGGCCGCGCGCTGGATCGGCCTCGCGGCGGCGATGGGCTATGCGCTGTTCGCCGGCTGGGGCGTGCCGGCCCAGCGCACGGTGTGGATGCTCGCGGTGGTCACGCTGCTGCAGGCCGGTGCGCGCCGCTGGCCGTGGCCGCTGGTGCTGCTGGCTGCGGCGGTGGTCGTCAGCGCCTGCGACCCGTGGGCGCTGCTGCAGCCGGGTTTCTGGCTGTCGTTCATGGCGGTCGGGCTGCTGATGGCGTCCGAGCCGGTGCACGGCAAGCCCGCACCAACCGCAGCCCCGAGCCGGCTCGCCGCGGTGCGGCGCAGCCTGCGCGACGGCCTGCGCACGCAGGCGATCGCCACCATCGGCTTGGCACCGCTGACGCTGGTGTTCTTCCAGCAGATCTCGGTCGTCGGCTTCGCGGCCAACCTGGTCGCGATCCCGCTGATCACGCTGGTGATCACGCCGCTCGCGCTGCTGGGGGCCGGCTGGCCGTGGCTTTGGACGCTCGGCGCGTGGGTCGAGCAGCAGTTGGTCGTGCTGCTGACGTGGCTGGCCCAGGCGCCGTGGGCGGTGTGGAGCGTGCCGGCCGCCCCGTGGTGGGCGGCGCTCGCCGGGCTGTTGTCGGCCGTGCTGCTGGTGTTGCCGCTGCCGTGGCGCCTGCGCCTGCTGGCCGTGCCGCTCGCGCTGCCCTTGCTGCTGCCGCCGCGCGAGCTGCCGGCCGCCGGTCAGTTCGAGCTGCTGGCGCTCGATGTGGGGCAGGGCACCTCGGTCCTGGTGCGCACCCGGCAGCACCTGCTGGTCTACGACGCCGGCCCGCAGTACTCGCGCGAATCGGATGCCGGCCAGCGCGTGCTGCTGCCGCTGTTGCGCTCACGCGGCGAAGACCGCATCGACCGCCTGGTGCTGAGCCACCGCGATGCCGACCACACCGGCGGCGCCGCGGCGGTGATCGCCGGCCTGCCGGTCGCCGAGCTCGACAGCTCATTGGAAGACGGCCACCCGCTGCGCGACGCCGGCGTGCCCGCCACCCGCTGCGCCGCCGGCCAGTCGTGGGACTGGGACGGCGTGCACTTCCAGATGCTGCACCCCTTCGCCGACGACTACGAGCGCGCCCGCAAGCCGAACGCCGTCTCGTGCGTGCTGCGCGTCAGCGCCGGCGGGCGCAGCGCGCTGCTCACCGGCGACATCGAGCGCGAACAGGAGGGCGCGCTGGTCGAGCGCAGCCGCGATGCACTGCGCAGCGACCTGCTGCTGGTCGCGCACCACGGCAGCCGCACCTCGTCGAGCGCGGATTTCCTCGATGCGGTGCAGCCGCAGGTCGCGCTGATCCAGGCCGGCTACCGCAACCGCTTCGGCCACCCGGTGCCCGAGGTGCTGGCCCGGCTGCACGAGCGCGACGTGCTGGTCGCCGCCAGCACCTCGTGCGGCGCCTGGCGCTGGCGCAGCGACCGCCCACCCGCTGCCGGTGTTTGCGAGCGTGACCGCGCCCGCCGCTACTGGCACCATCGGGTGCCGCCGCCGTGACGAGAATGGCCTGGAATTTGCTACCCTGACCCCAGAGGAGACCGATTCGATGAGAGCAAGCTTCGACGAGATGCAGGCCAGCAGCACCACGGTGCGCGACCACTACAGGGTGTACGAGCGCTGGCTGGCCCAGCAACCGGGCGACGTGATGCGCTCGCGCCGCGAAGAAGCCGAGATGATCTTCCGCCGCGTCGGCATCACCTTCGCGGTGTACGGCGCGAAGGACGAAGACGGCTCCGGCACCGAACGCCTGATCCCGTTCGACCTGATCCCGCGCGTGATCCCCGCTTCCGAGTGGACGAGCATGGAAGCCGGCCTGCGCCAGCGCGTGACCGCGCTGAACCGCTTCATCCACGACGTCTACCACGGCCAGGAGATCATCAAGGCCGGCATCGTCCCCGGCGACCAGATCTTCAAGAACGCGCAGTTCCGCCCCGAGATGATGGGCGTCGACGTGCCGGGCGGCGTCTATTCGCACATCTCCGGCATCGACATCGTGCGCGCCGCCAACCCCGACGGCAGCGGCTCGTACTACGTGCTCGAAGACAACCTGCGCGTGCCCAGCGGCGTGAGCTACATGCTCGAGAACCGCAAGATGATGATGCGGCTGTTCCCCGACCTGTTCAGCCAGCACCGCGTGGCACCGGTCGCGCACTACCCCGACCTGCTGCTCGAAACCCTGCGCGCGGTCGCGCCGGCCGCCGTCAACGACCCGACCGTCGTGGTGCTGACGCCCGGCATGTACAACAGCGCCTACTTCGAGCACGCCTTCCTCGCGCAGCAGATGGGCGTCGAGCTGGTCGAGGGGCAGGACCTGTTCGTCAAGGACAACTTCGTCTACATGCGCACGACGCAGGGCCCGAAGCGCGTCGACGTGATCTACCGCCGCGTCGACGACGACTTCCTCGATCCGCTCGCCTTCCGCCCCGATTCGACGCTCGGCTGCGCCGGGCTGCTCAGCGTCTACCGCGCCGGCAACGTGACGCTGTCGAACGCCATCGGCACCGGCGTCGCCGACGACAAGTCGATCTACCCCTACGTGCCGAAGATGATCGAGTTCTACCTCGGCGAGAAACCGATCCTGAACAACGTGCCGACCTACCAGTGCCGCGATGCCGAGGACATGAAATACGTGCTGGCGCACCTGGGCGAGCTGGTCGTGAAAGAGGTGCACGGCGCCGGCGGCTACGGCATGCTGGTCGGGCCGGCCGCCACGAAGGACGAGATCGCCGATTTCCGCAAGGTGCTCGAGGCCAACCCCGGCGGCTACATCGCGCAGCCGACGCTGAGCCTGTCGACCTGCCCGACCTTCGTCGAGAGCGGCATCGCGCCGCGCCACATCGACCTGCGCCCGTTCGTGCTGAGCGGCAAGACGGTGCAGATGGTGCCGGGCGGGCTGACGCGCGTCGCGCTGAAGGAGGGCTCGCTGGTCGTCAACTCGTCGCAAGGCGGGGGCACGAAAGACACCTGGGTGCTGGAAGCCTGAGACCTGAAGCCTGAGAAAAGGGGAGACCAACGATGCTGTCGAGAACCGCCGACCACCTCTTCTGGATGGCCCGCTACATGGAGCGGGCCGAGAACACCGCCCGCATGCTGGACGTCAACTACCAGACCTCGCTGCTGCCGCAATCGGCCGATGCCGCGGTCAACGGCTGGAAGGGCCTGCTGAGCATCTCCGAGCTGAGCCCCGACTACGCGTCGCGCTACGGCGAGATCGATGCCCGCCGCGTGATGGACTACATGGTCAGCGACGAGCGCAACCCGTCGAGCATCTACAGCTGCCTGATGGCCGCGCGCGAGAACGCCCGCGCGGTGCGCGGCACGCTGACCACCGAGGTCTGGGAGACGCAGAACCAGACCTGGCTCGAGTTCCAGCGCATGCTGCGCCACAAGACCTTCCAGAAGGACCCCGGCGAGGGCTTCGAATGGGTCAAGTTCCGCTCGCACCTGTCGCGCGGCGTGACGGTGGGCACGATGCTGCAGGACGAGGCCTTCCACTTCCTGCGCATCGGCAGCTTCCTGGAGCGCGCCGACAACACCGCCCGCATGCTCGACGTGAAGTTTCACGCGGTCGAGAGCGAGTTCTTCGGCACCGGCTCGATGGGCACCAATGGCAACGGCAACGGCAAGGACCAGGAGTACGACTTCTACCACTGGTCGGCGATCCTGCGCTCGGTGTCCGGCTTCGAGGTCTACCGCAAGGCCTACCGCAACGTCATCAAGCCCGAGAAAGTGGCCGAATTGCTGATCCTGCGCTCCGACATGCCCCGCTCGCTGGCCGCCTGCATGGACGAGGTCGTGAACAACCTGCGCCAGGTGGCCAACGAGCAGTCGTCCGACACGCTGCGCCGCGCGGGCCGGCTGCAGGCCGACCTGCGCTTCGGCCGCATCGACGAGATCCTCGCGACCGGCCTGCACGCGTTCCTCACGCAGTTCCTCGAACGCGTCGGCACGCTGGGGGTGGGCATCAGCCGCGACTTCCTGGTGCCGGTGGCGGCATGACGTCGCGTGCGCGGGCCACCGGATGAAGCTCGACATCCGGCACGTCACGCACTACGACTACAGCGCGCCGCTGCAGTACGCGCTGCAGTCGCTGTGCCTCACGCCGCAGGCCAACGCTCACCAGACGGTGCTCGACTGGAGCCTGTCCGCGCCCGGCCAGCTGTTCGCGCAGCGCGATGCCTTCGGCAACCTGGGCCACACCTGGAGCCTGCGCCAGCGCGTCTACCGCGGCGTGGTGCGGGCCGCGGGTGTCGTGCGCACGCATGCCTCGCCGCTGCTGGTCGACGACCGCATCCCGCCGGCCTTCTACCTGCGCGCCACGCCGCTCACCGAGGCCGCCGACGCGCTCGCCGCGCTGGGCCGCGAGCACCTCGACGGCCCGGTCGATGAGGCCCGGGCGCTCACGCTGGCGCTCGCGGTGGCCGACCGCATCGCCTACGAAGGCGGCAAGACGACCACGCGCACCAGCGCCGCCGAAGCGCTCGCGCTCGGCGCCGGCGTGTGCCAGGACCAGGCCCACGTCTTCATCGCCGCCTGCCGCGCTGCCGGCGTGCCGGCGCGCTACGTGAGCGGCTATTTCCACGCCCCCGATGCGCCCGCCCTCGCGAGCCACGCCTGGGCCGACGTCTGCGTCGACCCCGTCGCGCGGCGCTGGCTCAGCGTCGACATCACGCACCGCTGCCTGATGGACGAGCGCCACGTGCGCCTGGCCGTCGGCCCCGACTACGCCGCCTGCTCGCCGATCCGTGGCGTGCGCGAAGGCGGCGGCGACGAAACCATGCGGGTCACGGTGGACATCGGCGTCCTCGACGACGCCCCCACGCCGGACCCCGTTCCCGAAACCGCGGTGCTCACCGCCCAGGAGCCCTGAATGTCCATCCACGTCGCGCTCAACCACGTGACCCACTACCGGTACGACCGGCCGATCAACCTGGGCCCGCAGGTGATCCGGCTGCGCCCGGCCCCGCATTCGCGCACCCGGGTGCTGAGCTACTCGATGCGCATCGAGCCGGCCACGCACTTCATCAACTGGCAGCAGGACCCGCAGGCCAACTACCTGGCGCGGCTGGTGTTCCCGGACAAGACCACCTCGTTCCGCATCGAGGTCGACCTGGTGGTCGAGATGTCGGTGCTGAACCCGTTCGATTTCTTCCTCGAACCGGCGGCCGAGCACTTTCCGTTCGAGTACGACAAGTCGCTCGCGACCGAGCTGGAGCCGTACCGCCACAAGGCGCCGCTGACGCCGGCCTTCGAGAAGTACCTGGCCAGCATCCCGCGCGAGAAGATGCAGACGACCAACTTCCTGGTCGCGCTGAACCAGCGGCTGCAAAAAGACATCGGCTACCTGATCCGCATGGAGCCCGGCGTGCAGACGCCGGAGCAGACGCTGGTCAACGCGAGCGGCTCGTGCCGCGATTCCGGCTGGCTGCTGGTGCAGATCCTGCGGCATCTGGGCTTCGCGTCGCGCTTCGTGTCGGGCTACCTGATCCAGCTGAAGAGCGATGTCAAATCGCTCGACGGCCCCAGCGGCACCGAGGTCGATTTCACCGACCTGCACGCCTGGTGCGAGGTCTACCTGCCGGGCGCCGGCTGGATCGGGTTCGACCCCACGTCGGGCCTGCTGGCGGGCGAGGGCCACATCCCGCTCGCCTGCTCGCCGGAGCCGTCGTCGGCCGCGCCGGTGAGCGGCGCGCTGGACGAATGCGAGACCGAGTTCGAGCACCTGATGAAGGTCACGCGCATCTGGGAAGCGCCGCGCGTGACGCTGCCCTACGACGATGCGCAGTGGGGCGAGATCGAGGCGATGGGCCACCGCGTCGACGACGACCTGCGCCGCCACGACGTGCGGCTGACGCAGGGCGGTGAGCCGACCTTCGTGTCGGTCGACGACCGCGACGGCGCCGAATGGAACACCGACGCGATGGGGCCGACCAAGCGGCTGCTGAGCGCCGACCTGATGGACAAGCTGCGCCGCAAGTACGGCGACGGCGGGCTGCTGCACTACGGGCAGGGCAAGTGGTACCCGGGCGAGCAGTTGCCGCGCTGGTCGCTGAACCTGTTCTGGCGCAAGGACCGCGAGCCGGTGTGGACGCACCCCGAGCTGTTCGCCGACGAGCACAAGGACTACGGCGTCACCGACGTGCAGGCGCAGCAGTTCCTGCAGGGCGTCGCGCAGCGCCTGGGGCTGGACGGCAAGTACGTGTTCCCGGCGTATGAAGACGTCTGGTACTACCTGTGGCGCGAGCGCAAGCTGCCGGTCAATGTCGACCCGTTCGACGCGAAGCTCTCCGACGCGCTGGAGCGCGACCGCCTGCGGAATGTGTTCAGCCAGGGGTTGGACAAGGTGGTCGGCCACGTCTTGCCGATCGCGCGCAACCCGGTGCGCAATGCCATCAACCGGTGGAAGACCGGCGCGTGGTTCCTGCGCGCCGAGCGCTGCTACCTGATCCCCGGCGATTCGGCGATGGGCTACCGGCTGCCGCTCGATTCGCAGCCCTGGGCCAAGGACACCGACCTGCCGTGGGTGCATCCGCCGGATCAATCGCAGCCGTTCGCGCCGCTGCCGGCCTACCCCCGGCTGCGCCTGGCGCCGGGCTCGACCGCGAGCGTGATGCCCGCGGTTCCAGCTCCGACACCCCAGCCGGCGCCGAAGGAATCGGCCGGCTGGGTCACCCGCACCGCGATCAGCGTCGAGCCGCGCGGTGGCCGGCTCTACGTCTTCCTTCCGCCGGCGACCGCGCTGGAGGACTACCTGGAGGTGATCGCCGCGGTCGAGGACACGGCAGTCGCGATGAAGCTGCCGGTGATCCTGGAAGGCTACGAGCCGCCGAAGGATCCGCGGCTGTCGACGCTGCGCGTCACGCCCGACCCCGGCGTGATCGAGGTCAACATCCACCCGGCGCACAACTGGGGCGAGCTGGTCGAGCAGACGACGCACCTCTACCAGGCAGCGCACGAGACGCGGCTGTCGACCGAGAAGTTCATGGTCGACGGTCGCCACACCGGCACCGGCGGCGGCAACCACTTCGTGCTGGGCGGCGCGACGGTGGCCGATTCGCCGTTCCTGCGCCGGCCCGACCTGCTGGCCAGCATGGTCGGCTACTGGCACAACCACCCGGCGCTGAGCTACCTGTTCTCGGGGCTGTTCATCGGCCCGACCAGCCAGGCGCCGCGCGTCGACGAGGCGCGCAACGATTCGGTCTACGAGATCGAGATCGCGTTCGCCGAGCTGCAGCGGATCGCCGCGCAAGGCAACGGCTACACGCCGCCGTGGCTGGTCGACCGGCTGATGCGCAACCTGCTGATCGACGTGACCGGCAACACGCACCGCGCCGAGTTCTGCATCGACAAGCTGTACTCGCCCGACGGCCCGACCGGCCGGCTCGGTCTGCTGGAGATGCGCGCGTTCGAGATGCCGCCGCATGCGCGCATGAGCCTGACGCAGCAGCTGCTGATGCGTGCGCTGGTGTCGCGCTTCTGGCAGCGGCCGTACCAGCCGCCGCGCCTGAAGCGCTGGGGCACCGAGCTGCACGACCGCTTCATGCTGCCGCACTTCATCTGGCAGGACCTGTGCGACGTGATCGAGGAGATGAACCAGTTCGGCTACGGCTTCCAGCCGGAGTGGTTCGCGCCGCACCTGAACTTCCGCTTCCCGCGGCTGGGCGATTTCAGCGCGATGGGCACCGAGGTCGAGCTGCGGCTCGCGCTGGAGCCGTGGCACGTGATGGGCGAGGAGGGCGCGCCGGGCGGCACGGTGCGCTTCGTCGATTCGTCGGTCGAGCGGCTGCAGGTGCGGGCGACCGGCCTCGTCGGCGACCGCCATGTGCTGACCTGCAACGGCCGCGTGATCCCGATGCAGCCGACCGGCAAGGTCGGCGAGTTCGTCGGCGCGGTGCGCTACCGCGCGTGGAACCCGGCATCGGCGCTCCACCCGTCGATCCCGGTGCATGCGCCGCTGACGATCGACCTGGTCGACAGCTGGATGAGCCGCTCGCTGGGCGGCTGCCAGTACCACGTGGCCCACCCGGGCGGACGCAGCTACGACACCGCGCCGGTCAATGCCTACGAGGCCGAGGCGCGGCGGCTGGCGCGCTTCTTCCGCGTCGGCCACACGCCGGGCGTGATGGTGGTGCCGAAGGAGGAGCGCAACCCGAACTTTCCGTTCACGCTGGATCTGCGGCGCGCTCCCTCGTGACGCAGGACGCGATGCGCATGTGACAAACTGGCGACTGGTTTGAAGTCGACACATGCTCAGAACATTGCTTGAGGGATACGCCGTCAATGAGGGCCGCTACGACGAGTTGCTCGCCGCGGCCGGCGAACCCCGGCCCCACTGGGAAGCCTTCCTGAAGACCCTGGCCCAGCGCCAGGGCCCCGACATCGGCGACACCTTGTCGCTGATGGAACGCGAGATCCGCGAGAACGGGATCACCTACAACGTCTACGCCGACCCGCAGGGCGCCGACCGCCCCTGGGAGGTCGACCCGCTGCCGCTGCTGATCTCGCCCACCGAATGGGACGAGATCGAGGCCGGCATCGCGCAGCGCGCCGAGTTGCTGAACCGCGTGCTGACCGACATCTATGGCCCGCAGGAACTGCTGCGCAACGGCAGCGTGCCGCCGTCGGTGGTGTTCGGCCACAGCGGCTTCCTGCACCAGGTGCAGGGCATCCGCCCGCCCGGCGGCGTGCACCTGTTCCAGTACGCGGCCGACCTCGCGCGCTCGCCCGACGGCCGCTGGTGGGTCGTCAACGACCGCACGCAGGCGCCCTCGGGCGCCGGCTACGCGCTGGAGAACCGGCTGGTCGTCTCGCGGGTGTTCCCGCAGATGTTCCGCGACCTGCACGTGCAGCACCTGGCCTCGTTCTTCTCGAACCTGCGCGAATCGCTGCTGCGCCTGGCCCCGAAAGGGGACGGTCCGCCGCTGATCGGCCTGCTGACGCCGGGGCCGTACAACGAAACCTACTTCGAGCACGCGCTGCTGGCGCGCTACCTCGGCTTCGCGCTCGTCGAGGGCAGCGACCTGACGGTGCGCGACGGCCGCGTCTGGATGAAGACCGTCGACGGCCTGAAGCGGGTGCACGCGCTGCTGCGCCGCCAGGACGACGACTACTGCGATCCGCTCGAGCTGCGCTCCGATTCGGCGCTCGGCGTGGCCGGCCTCACCGACTGCGCACGCCGCGGCACCGTGCTGCTGGCCAATGCGCTCGGCTCGGGCGTGCTCGAATCCGGCGCGCTGCTCGGCTACCTGCCGCAGCTCAGCGAACAGCTGCTCGGCGAGCCGCTGCTGCTGCCGTCGGTCGCCACCTGGTGGCTGGGCGAGCCGGCGGCGTTCGACGACGCCTGGAAGCGCATCGACCACCTGATCATCAAGCCGCTGGACCGCTCGGCCGGCGAGCCGGCGGTGTTCGGCGCCGACCTCTCCGACGACGAGCGCGTGCTGCTGCGGGCCCGCGTGGCGGCACGCCCGCAGCGCTACGTCGCGCAGGAGTGGGTGCACGTGTCGCAGGCGCCGGTGCTCGAGCGCGAGCAGCGCGGCACCGCCCGCCATGGCGAACACCTGAGCGCGCGCACCGTCGGGCTGCGGGTGTTCGCGGTCGCGACGCCGAACGGCTGGCGCGTGATGCCTGGCGGCCTGACCCGCGTGGCCGGCGACGAAGACGACCGCGTGATCGGCATGCAGCGCGGCGGCCGCTCGAAGGACACCTGGGTGCTGTCCGACCGGCCGGTCAACGCGTCGTTCTCGCTGCTGACCCGCACCGTGACGCCGGCCGACCTGGCGACGACCAAGGGCAACGTGCCGTCGCGCACCGCCGAGAACCTGTTCTGGTTCGGCCGCTACGGCGAGCGCTGCGATGCCTCGGCGCGGCTGCTGCGTGTCGCGGTGGCCGGCGTGCTGGGCAATGTCGATGCGCGCGCCGACGACCCGGAAGACGGCCTGACGCCGACGCTCGCGCTCGCGAAGCGCATGGGCCTGATCGATTCGCTCGATGACGTGGGCACCGAGCTGCTGCGCGCCGCGACGCACCCGGACGAAGGCTTGAGCGTGCGGCTGCGGCAGCTGCTGCGCGTGGCCTTCAGCCTGCGCGACCGCCTGTCGGCCGACAACTGGCGCACGCTGAACCAGCTGATCGCCGACCCGGTGTTCCAGCGCGGCGGCTCGCTGGCGCTGGCGCTGGCCTGGCTGGACCGCGCGGTCACCTCGATGATGACGCTGTCGGGTTTCGTGCTCGACGGCATGACGCGCAGCACCTCGTGGCGTTTCCTGTCGATCGGGCGGCGCATCGAGCGGCTGTCGACCCTGTGCCAGACGCTGAAGGTCGCGACGCGCGAAGGCCGCAGCAGCGGGCTCGACTGGCTGCTGGAGCTGACCGACTCCACCGTGACCTACCGTTCGCGCTACCTGGTGGCGCCGGAATGGCTGCCGGTGCTCGACCTGCTGCTGCGCGACGACACCAACCCGCGCTCGGTGGCCTTCCAGGTGAAGGGGCTGGTGGAATACACCGACAGGCTCGAGCGCACGCACGGGCGCTTCGCGAGCGACGTGCTCGGGCCGGCGCAGGCGGCGCTGCTGGCGCTCGGTGCGCACGACCTGCACCCGGAGAGCGAGGCGCTGGCGGCGGTGATCGACCAGCTGCAGCGCGCCGCGTACACGGTGTCGGACGAGCTGACGCTGAAGTTCTTCTCGCACGCCGCGTCGCGCAGCGTGCTGTCGCTGGTCGCGTGATGCCGGCCGTCCGCTACACCGTCGAGCACGAGACGCGCTACGCGTACGCGGCGCCGGTGTCTCAATCGTGGCAACTGGCCCGGCTCGCGCCGCGCGACCTGCCGTGGCAGAAGCTGCTGGCGCATTCGCTGCAGATCGATCCGCCGCCCGACGAGCGCCACGAGGCGCCCGACAGCTTCGGCAACGCGGTCACGCATTTCGGGCTGCACGGTGCGCACCGGCTGCTGCGGGTGCGCATGGCCTGCACGGTCGAGGTGGGCACGCGGCCGGTGTGGGCCTCGGCCGCGCAGCCGTGGGAATCGGTGCGCGATGCGGTGCGCAACACACCGACGCTCGGTGCGCTGGAGCCGGCGCGCATGTGCGAACCGACGGTGCTGGTGCCCTTGTCCGAAGGTGCGCGGCTGTATGCCCGCACCGCGCTGGCGCCGGGCCGCGACTGGTTCGAGTCGATCTCGGCGCTGACGCAGGCGATCCACGCCGACTTCGAGTTCGAGGCGGGGGCGACCACGGTGAGCACCTCGGTCGACGAGGTGCTGTACCAGAAGCGCGGCGTCTGCCAGGACTTCGCGCACCTGATGATCGCCTGCCTGCGCGGCCACGGGCTGCCGGCGCGCTACGTGTCGGGCTACCTGCTGACCGATCCGCCGCCAGGGCAGCCGCGGCTGCTCGGCGTCGACGCGTCGCATGCGTGGGTGGCCGCGTACTCGCCGGCGCACGGCTGGGTCGAGTTCGATCCCACCAACAACCAGCTGGCCGACGAGCGCTACATCACGCTCGCCTGGGGCGCCGATTTCGCCGACGTGGTGCCGCTGCGCGGCGTGATCCTCGGGGGTGGCGAGCAGCAGCTCGATGTGTCGGTGAGCGTGACGCCGGTCTGACGGCGCTGGGGGCGGCCGCGGGCCCGCGGTCCGTACGGATCCATTCGAACTGTGAACCAACGGTCGGGTTCTGCCACTCAGCAAGTGTCCCGCGGGTTTCTCGTCGGCAAGAGGGAGCGGAGCCCGCGGCGCTTGTTCAGCTGGAAGGCCCGACGCTCATGCACATCGGATTCGCTACAGCCACTCAGTACGGCTATTCCACGACGCGCCCGCCGAAGTCGCAGGTGCCGGCTGCGGCCTTCGACCCGCAGGAGTGCGCGAGGCTGCAGCTCGACCTGAATGCGCTGATCGACGCAAAGATCCAGCGTCAGGTGGAGCGCCTGGCCGGCAAGCTGGTGGCCAAGGGATTGGTGCGCGAAATCGGCCTCGACCCCTCTTCCGGGCGGACGATCCATGAGCCTGTGTTCGCCACCGCCAAGCCCTCGCTCTATCAGCGGGCCCGCGAGCTGCCGGGTGCCGTGACGAACAAGGTCGGGAACCGCGGGCGCAGGGCGCTGGGCCAGCCCCGCGAGACCGGCAGCAAGGCGTTCGGGGAGCCCGACAAGATCTCGCTGACCGGTCCTGCGGTGGCAGGTTCGACGGGGGGATGGGCCGCTGGCAGCTTCGGGCGCGGCGTGTGCCAGGGGCTGACGACCCGGAATGCGCCCGACTGTCAGCTGCCTGCCGGCAGCCTCGAAGGCCTGGCGACGGTTTCGGGCGTGGTGGCCGGCTGCACGCTGCTCGACAGCCTGGATTCGTTCAACACGTATCTCGACACGCTGAGCCGGCAAGACCGCTGGAAGGTCGAGGTCGTGGTGTTCTACCGGCACTACCTGACCTACATCGAGAACCACAAGCAGGGAAAGCCGTCGCCTCCGCACGTGACCTACGGGTTTCGCCGTTGCCAGCAGGGGCTGTCCAACTGCGCGTTGTTCGACAAGGAGGCACGCCAAGCGCTGAGGCGCTGCCGTGATGCGGCGCTGCGCGATTCCGCGGCGACGCCGGTCAATGCCTTGCTGTCGCTCGCGAACATGGGCATGAAGGTGCATGCGGGTGCCAATCTCGCAGCGGTGGGGTTGAGCGGCGCCGGCATGGCGCTCGGCGTGGCCGGCTTGCCGCTGACGGCGGTGTGCGCCGGATTGGACATCAAGGTCGGCCTGTCTGAACTGCGCACTCGCAAGAAGGAATACGCGGCCCACAGCAGCAAGTGCGAGTTGCTCTGCGCGCTCATCGCGGCGGTGGAGGAGAAGACAGGCGAGGACGGCAAGATTTTCAGTGACATCCTGAAGGGTTCCCACGGGCGGTTCGTCAAGCTGAAGCATCAGGCCAGGCGCGAGAAGTTCTTCGCGCGCATGCGGATTGCCAAGGGCATCGGCAACGCTGCCTTGACCACGCCTCTGACCGCGGTCGCGGTTCTCCTGGCTTCCCTGGTGGTCTGGTATGTGTCGGTGATCGCTGCCGCGTTTGGAGCGTTCATCAGTGCGGCCTACCTCATCAGCTACCTCGCGAAGGCCTGGACACGGGAGCGGCTGCGTTCCGGTCTGCGCAGCGATGCGGTGGTGGCCAATGGGGCGGCGGCCCGCTGCAACCGCCGGGACCGCGCCACGACCCTCGCGCAGGGGAAGGGGAAGGGGAATGAGGAGAAGGGGTTGTGGTCCGTGGTTCCCCAGGGCCAGTACACCGGTGGTCTTCGGGTGTTTGCCGGCATGTGTTCGCGCAAGGTGGATCCGGCCCGCAATGCGTGTGCCGCGCTGGACGAGTTCTGCGAACTGCTGGCACGGCGCAGCCTGACCCCACCGGCCGCACGCGATCCGGAGATGGAATCGGCGATCAAGCTGCACCTGGCCATCACGGCAGGCATCGACGAACGGCTGTTCGACGACATCGAACGCATGATCACGTCGGACGAAGCCGAGCGGCACAGGGCGGGGTGCAGCGAGCGCGACAACGAGTGGCTCACGTTGCTGGCGCGGCGCGGGGAATATCACGCTGCGTTCGCGCTGAGCGCGCCGCCGCCGGCCAAGCTGGCGCCCGGTGCATTGCTGTCCTCCTATGAGGCTGCCTGCTGGATCACGCGTTTGAGTGGCAGCAGCGATACGAGGACCTGCCAGTTCGTTGAACTCCTGAAGCGGAACCTGAAGGGGGAGCAGGTCCCTCTGGAAAGCATCAATCGATACCTGCACACGGAGAAGCACCTGGAGCACGTGGAACCGTTGACGACCGAGCAGATGTGGGCGGCGGCGGATCTGCTGTTCAAGAGTGTCCCGCCGCAGTTGTTCCTGCAGCAGATGGAAGGCTTGCAAAAGGGCGTCGCCCATGCCCGCAAAATCGACGCCTTCGAGGCCCGCCGCGGGAGCCCGGCCTTGCTCGATCTCGAGCCGTTCTGCAAGTTCGTCAGCACGAGGTGGAGCGAAGCCAGCATCGGAATCGGGGAGGTCGTCGCCGACAAGACGGCGGTGAAGCAATTCAGCGATTCGAAGCTGAGCGCTGTACTGAGGCACCTCGAATCCGGGCAACTGCTGCCGGATGAGCTGACGAGGCGGTCGGCTGCCTGGAACGAGGTGCGGGCGACGCTGCGGAACGAGTGGCGGCTGCGCTTCAGGGGTGCGATGCCCCCGGGGCTGTCGCGGCATCGGTCGATTCCTGCCGGCTTCGACGGTGCCTGGCAACGGACCGCGGCGGGCGACTACCACCATCCTGGGCGGCAGGGCGACGACCGCGTCGCCGTGATCCCCCGTGAGAAGTACAGGAAGTGGGTGGAGACCGGCGACTGGACGCAGCCCCTCCCCGTTGAACTTCGCCATCGCGACCACGCGATCAATCAGTTGTCCTGGCTGGACATGGAGCGGGCCCAGCGAATGAGCGACCTGCCCGTTCTGCCCTCGCTGGCAGAGATCAGCGAGCGCGACGATGCGTCTCGCGACCTGCTGGTCGAAGGCGACGCAAGGCCGGCCAGCCCGTATGTCCACGGTCAATTGCGATCCACGAAGCGCGTCTTGCTGACGGACCTGCAAAAGTCGCTTCCCGAAAGCGCCTGGGGCAGGCTCGAGCGGGTCGGCAGTGGGCGGTGGGTGCTGTCGCAGATGGTTTTGGAGAACGGCACCACGATCGCGGAGTACGACAGCGTCGAAGCGGCCGTCCAGGCCTATTGCCATCAGCACCGGCTGGACCGCGCGCGCCTGGTGTTCTTCGTCGATCCTCCGGCCAAGGTGAGACCCGGCACCGCGATCAAGGCCGGCGCCGGGCGCCGGAAAGTCCTGGGCTAGGAAGTCCGGGGCCCGGGCCGGCAGCTCCTACAATCCGGGCCCCACTCCCGTCGTGCCCATGTTCAAGAACGCACTCCTCTACCGCATCGACCAATGGACCCCACCCCCGCTTGATGAGGTGGAAGACCGCCTCGCCGGCAGCCGCTTCACCGCCTGCGGCGCGACGCAGCCCGAATCCGCCGGCTGGCTGCAGCCGCGCGGTGACAAGGAAGGCGCGCTGATCGAGAACATCGGCGGCCAGCTGGTGCTGCGCCTGGGCGTCGAGCGCAAGGCGGTGCCGTCGTCGGTCATCAAGACCGAGCTCGAAGCCCGGCTCGACCGCATCGAGGCCGAGACCGGCCGCCGCCCCAAGGGCAAGATCGCCAAGGAGCTGAAAGAGGAGATCGTGCAGGACCTGCTGCCGCGCGCCTTCCCGAAGCGCTCCGCCACGCTGGTGTGGATCGACGTGCGCGCCGGCTTCGTCGTGATCGACGCCGCCAGCACCGCCAAGGCCGACCGCGTCGTCACGATGCTGGTCGAGCTGCTCGGTGGCGGCATCCGGCTGAGCCTGGCCCAGAGCGCGATCTCGCCTGCCACCGCGATGGCCGAATGGCTGACCAGCAAGGAAGCGCCGGCCGGCTTCACCGTCGACCGCGAATGCGAGCTGAAGCAGCCCGACAGCGAGAAGGCCACCGTCAAGTACGCCCGCCACACGCTCGACATCGACGAGGTCGGCCAGCACATCGTGCAGGGCAAGCTGCCGACATCGCTCGCGATGACCTGGTCGTCGCGCGTGTCCTTCGTGCTGAGCGATGCGATGACGATCAAGAAGCTGAAGCTGCTCGACGTGGTGCTCGAAGGCGCCTCGACGGCCACCAAGGACGAGGATCACTTCGACGCCGATGTCGCGCTGGTCACCGGCGAGCTGCAGCAGCTGATCCCGGCGCTGATCGAGGCGCTGGGCGGCGAGCTGAACCGCGACGCCGTCACCGGTGCCGCGAAAGCGGCAACAGCAGCGTCGCCCCAGCCGCTGGCGGCCTGAGGGGCCTGCCGCCTCAGTGCTTGCAGCGCTGCGCGTAGCTCTCCTCCGAGCGCTGCAGGTCGGCGCGCTCGCCGTCGGTCATCGTCGCGATCTGCCGGCGCTTGGCCGCGAGGATGCGCAGCAGCTCGTTGCACTGGTCGCTGGCGATGCGCGTCTGCTGCTGCTGTTGCTGGGCCGCCGTCTGGACCGAACGTTTGGCATCGCGCTCGTTGCGCCGGTCCTCGGCCACCCGCTGCCGCGCCGCCGCGTCGTCGTCCGAGCATTTCTGCCGGTACTCCTCGTGCAAGCCGCTGATCACGTCGCCGCGCACGCCGCGTGACGGGCCGGTGCGGATCGCCTCGGCGATGTCGGCGCAGGCCGAGCTGAGGTAGTTCACGTGATCGGCCGCCTTGGGCGGGCGCTGCACATAGGTGCCCGACGGCTGCTGGTAGGTGTTGCTCGGGGCCGCGCTGATGGTGCCGAGCGTCGAGCCGGCACCGGCGGTGCAGGGCCGGTCGGACACATAGGTCGAATTGCCCGACTTGCATCGGTACATCGATTGCGCCGAAGCGGCCGGTGCCGCGGCCAGCGCTGCCGCCGCGACGACGGCACCGAACACGCCCCGCACGACGCGGGCTCTTGTCGATCTCTTCACGTTCCAACCCTCCTGTTGTTCTTGAGTCGGGAGGGATTCTGCTGCGTTCGTGCCGCCCGTCCATCCCTCAGGAGGGTGAACGGCGCAAGGTATTCACGATTTGCGCCTGCATCGCATCGGCCGCCGCGTCGCCCTGGCTCGCTTTGCTGCGCAGCACCGCGACCTCCATGTCGGGCAGCGGGGGGAGTTGGTGCCGCCCGTCGAGGATCTGCAGGCCTGCCGGCACGCTGCAGCGCGTGAGCGCCGCCACCGCGAGCCCGCCCTCGACCGCCGCGAGCTGGCCGACCAGGCTCTGGCTGTGCGTCACGGTGCGGTGCTGGCGCCGCTGCGCCGCCAGCGCGGCGAGCACCGCCTTGCGCGCCAGGCTGCCGGCCTCGTACATCGCGAGCGGCAGCGGCTCGCGCCGCCAGGCCTCGTGCTGCGCTGCGCCGACCCACACCATCGGCTCGCGGAACAGCAGCGTGCCGCGCTGCGGCCGGTCGCGCGTGACGATGGCCACGTCGATCTCGCCGCGCTCGACCTGCGGGATCAGCAGCGTGGATTGCGCGCATGACAGCGTGATCTCGACCAGCCCGTGGCGGCTCGCGAAGGTGCGCAGCACCGGCGCCAGGTAGGCCACCGCGTAGTCGTCGGGCACGCCCAGCCGCACATGGCCGCTGACGCGGGTGTCGTTCAACGCCCCCAGCGCCTCGGCATGCAGTTCGAGCAGGCGCCGCGCATAGCCGAGCAGCTCGTGGCCGGTCGGCGTCAGCGCCAGGTGGCGGGGGCCGCGCGTCAGCACCGGCCGGCCGACGGCCTCTTCGAGCTTGCGGATCTGCATGCTCAGCGCGGACTGCGAGCGGTGCACCTGCGGCGCGGCCGCCGTCAGCGAGCCGGCATCGACCACGGCGACGAAGGCGCGCAGCCAGTCGAGCTGGAGGTCGGGGGTTCTCATGGAAATCGAATGGTAGCAAGTTGAACTATGCGCTTTACGGGATGCTGCGCCGCGTCGACGATGCCGGCATGAGCCCTCCGACCGCGACGCCTGCCGTGACCCCGTCAGTGCCCACCGCCTCGTCAACCGAGCGCGGCGTGCTGCTGATGACCGCCGGCGGCCTGCTGCTCGGCACGCTCGGCGTGTTCGTCGAAGAGGCCGGCCAGCATCCGCTGATGGCGGTCTGCTTCCGCTGTGCGTTCGGCGGCCTGGCGCTGCTCGCCTGGGGCGCGGCCACCGGCCGCCTGCACGAGCTGCGGCTCGCGCCGCGGGCGCTGGCGGCCGCGCTCGCGTGCGGCGTGCTGATGGTGGCGAACTGGGCGCTGTTCTTCGCGGCGATCGATCGCACCTCGATCGGTGTCGCGACCGTGGTGTTCCACGTGCAGCCGCTGTGGGTGATGGGCTTCGGCGCGTGGTGGTTGCGCGAACGCATCGGCGCGCGGCGCTGGGCCGCGGCAGGGCTCGCGTTGCTCGGCCTGGCGCTGGCGACGGGCCTGGCCGGGCAGCCGCAGCGCGAGCTGGCATCGACGCGCTACCTGGCCGGCCTCGTGATGTGCCTCGGCGGCTCGCTCAGCTACGCGGCGGTCACGCTGATCGCGAAGCTGGCGCAGGGGGCGTCGTCGTTTGCGCTCGCGGCCTGGCAATGCGCGGTCGGCGTGCTGCTGACGGCCTGGTGGCCGCTGACGCAGGGCTGGCCCGCGCAGCCCGCGGCCTGGGGCTGGCTGGCCGGGCTGGGCGTGATCCACACCGGCCTGGCGTATGTGCTGCTGTATGCCGGCATGGCACGGCTGCCGACCGGCCGCATCGCGCTGCTGCAGTTCGTCTACCCGTTCGCCGCGGTGGCCGTGGATTGGCTGGTGTATGGCCGCAGCCTGTCGGCGCTGCAGTCGGCGGGGATGCTGCTGATGGGCGCCGCGCTGGTCTACAAGCCCTGCGCGGCCTCGAAGAACCCGCGCACCGGCCGGTCTTCCGGCAGCACGTAGACCACCGCGCGTTCGTGCCCGAGCACCGGCGCCACGACCTGCTCGTAGAACGCCACCGGCACGACCACGCAGCCGAGCGAGATGCGGTTGTCGGCCGGCGAGGCCGAGGCGAGCCGCTGCGTGCGGCGCTCGGTGGCCGCCGCGGGGCGCAGCCGGTGGATCGCGAGCGAGGCCGCGTAGTCGAGCCAGACGATGTCTTCGCCGTGCAGGTTGCGCCCCGGCTGCGATTCGAAGCGGCCGGCCGGCGTGGTGCGCTCGAACGGGCGCAGGCTGGCCGGCGCGCGGTGCGCGATGTCGGCGATCGCGGTGTCGCCAGGGGCCAGGCCCAGCAGCGCCGGGGCGACGCCGAGCAGCCGGCCGTCGGCCGCATGGATGCGCAGCTGCGCCGCCTTCTTGTCGACCACCGCGAACGGCTTGCCCTGGTTGTCGTGGGTGTCGAGGATCCAGCGGGTCACCAGCCGCACCTCGGGCGATGCATCGATCGCGTCGGATGTCGAAGCTGCCGCACACGCCAGTGTGCTCGCCACCCACAGACCGGCAAGAATTGCCGATCGCACTGCTTTACCTGCAAATCGCATGGGCGGGGTCCTGGCTCGCTCGCGGAAGATGGTGAATCGTAGGGACGCCGGTCTCGGGGTGTCCGTCGAAAAGCGCGACAAAGTGGACGCAGTTCGCTGTGTCGATGAGGCGCGCAAACCATCGCGCTGGCTATCCCACGGGCACGGGGATTGCCACGCATCGGCATGAAGCCATCACCGGTGCTGGAATGGGTGAACGCGGGCCTGATGGGCGTCGCGACGATCGCGCTGAGCCTGATAGCGCAGCCGCTGTCGCCCGCCCATCCGGAGCGGTTGGCGCACAACGCGCGGCACGCGGTGCCGGTGGTCGCGAAGCGTTCGCTGGATTTCGGTGCCGAGACGGCGTCGGCCGATGTGCGGCGCCTCGGCGACTGGGTCGTCAGCCGATCCGACAACCGCGGGCTGCCATTCGTGCTGATCGACAAGCCGCGCGCGCACGTGTTCGCGTTCGATGCCACCGGCCGGCTGCTGGGCTCGGCGCCGGCGCTGCTGGGCGCGGCACGCGGCGACGATTCGGTGCCGGGCATCGGCGAGCGCCCCATCGCCGACATCAAGCCGTCCGAACGCATCACGCCGGCCGGGCGCTTCGTCGGACGGCCGGGCCACAACGCCAATGGCGAAGACATCGTCTGGGTCGACTACGGTGCCGCGGTGTCGATGCACCGCGTGCGCACCACCAACCCGCGCGAGCGGCGCGCGCAGCGCCTCGCGTCACCGGGCGTCGACGACAACCGCATCAGCTACGGCTGCATCAACCTGCCGCCGGCGTTCTACGACGGCGTGATCAGCCCGATGTTCAGCCGTGGTCGCGCGATGGTCTACCTGGTGCCCGACCGGCGCTCGCTCGCCGAGGTGTTCGGCGTGCCCGAGGTGGCGCAATCCGCCACGCGCCTTGCGCAGGCGACGGTCTACAACTGACGTGCTTCCATTGAAAAAGGCCCGGCAGACGTGGTCTGCCGGGCCTTCAGTCCGTTGCGACCTGGATCAGTTGCGGTCGGCGCGCGGTGCGAGCGGGTCGCTCGCGATCGTGCTGGACGAATCGCTGTTGTTCAAGGTCGTCGGCGGGTTCGCATTGTTCGAGTTGTTCGGGCTGACCTGGGTGTCCATGGTGGTCGGCTGAGCCGTCGTGTTCTGGTTCGTCGGCGTCGTGCTCTCGGTGGTCGACGTCGCCGGGCCGTTCGGCTGGTTCTGGTCGGCACTCGCCGAACTGGGTGCCGAGGTGTTGCTCGAGGTCGACTGGGCCGACGACAGCGACACCACGGCCGCCAGTGCGGCAGCGGACACGAGGGTCAAGGTGGTGGACAGCTTTGTCATGATGTGACTCCTTTGCAGGTGTTGGAAGAGGTGATGCGCCGGCCCCGCCGGTCACATCCCGCTCTTTGGCCCGAAGACCCAAAGGCGCGGTATGGAAGGGTGGCAATCGGTGTGCCTTGTGGATGCGCGCTGCGCTCCCCGTGCCGCTGCCGCCTGTCTGTCGGATCGACCGGGCACGCCGACTGCCTTGGTGTGGCTACCATGCCTGCACGGTCGGGACGACGCGGGGCGAGCAGTTCAACCGAAAGGAAGCCGATGGTGTGGCGTGTGAGCTCGTGTGCGGCAAGCTGGACCCTCGTGCTGGGGGCGGCGCTCGTGCCGGCGCTGGCGCCGACCCTCGCCGCAGCGCAGGATGCGGC